>JBLNAC010000383.1:0-3240 GCA_050259155.1 Syntrophothermus sp. | reverse complement strand
GCCCGCCACAGGCGCCGCCCGCACCCGAGGTGCCGGCGGCGGCGCCCGCCGAGGCGCCGGAGACGGCCAAGGGGGCGACCGAGATCCGGGAGCTGACCAAGCTGCAGCAGACCGTCGCGCGGCGGATGGCGGAGTCGAAGGCGACCGCGCCGCATTTCTATCTCGAGATGGAGGTCGACATGAGCCGTGCGGTCGAGGCCCGGGCGCGACTCAAGGCGGCGGCTTCCGAGGGCGAGGTCGTGCCCTCCTTCAACGACATGGTCGTCAAGGCCTGCGCCCTGGCGCTGCGCGAGTTCCCCCGCGCCAACGGCGCCTACCGGGACGGCCGCTTCGAGCTCTACTCGCGGGTCAACGTCGGCGTCGCCGTCGCCGCCCAGGACGCGCTGGTGGTGCCGACCGTCTTCGACGCCGACCGCAAGGGCCTGCGGCAGATCGCCGAGGAGTCCCGCGCCCTCGCCGAGCGGGTGCGGAGCGGGGCGATCACTCCCCCCGAGCTCTCCGGCGGCACCTTCACCGTCTCCAACCTGGGGATGTTCGGGATCGACTCCTTCGCCGCCGTGATCAACCCGCCCCAGGCCGGCATCCTCTCGGTCGGCCGGATCGCCGAGCGTCCGGCCGTGCGCGACGGGCAGCTCGTCGCCGCCCACCTGATGAGCGTCAACCTGGCCTGCGATCACCGCATCCTCTACGGGGCCGAAGGCGCCCGTTTCCTCTCTCGCGTCCGGGAGCTGCTCGAGGAGCCGCTGGGCCTGGCGCTGTAGGGGCTGCTCGGAAACAGGCCGACCAAGCTCGACAACGTGGGTAGGGTGAGGGCTCGTGCGCGGTGAGAGCATCGACGTCCAGGCCGCCGACGGCATCGCCGACTCCTATCTGGTCGGCCCCGAAGGCGGCGCCGCGCGCGGTGGGGTCCTCTTCGTGGTCGATGCCTTCGGGCTGCGGCCGACGACGATGGAGATGGCGGACCGGATCGCGGCCGAGGGCTACGTGGTGCTGACGCCCAATGTCCTCTACCGCGGGGGCCGGGCGCCGGTGCGCCCGATGCCTGACTTCGGCGACGAGGGAAGTCGCGGGGAGTTCATGGGAGCGACGCAACCGCTCCTCGCCGAGGCCACCGGAGAGGCGGCGGCCCGGGACGGACGCCTCTACCTCGACCGCCTCGCGCGGGAGGTGGACGGACCCTTCGCGATCACCGGCTACTGCATGGGAGGCCGGATCGGCTGGCGAATCGCCGCCGCCCACCCCGAGCGCGTCGCCGCGCTCGGCTGCTTCCACACCGGCCGCCTGGTCACCGACGCCCCCGACAGCCCCCACCGCTCCGCCGCCGACCTGCGCTGCAGGCTCTACTTCGCGTTCGCAGACGAGGACCCGAGCATGACCGGCGAGCAGATCGCCGAGCTGGATCGCGCCCTCGAGGCCGCCGGCGCAGACCACCGGATCGAGGTCTACCCGGGCGCCGGCCACGGCTACACGATGGCCGACACCCCCGTCTTCGACGAGGCGGCCCGCGAACGCCACTTCCGCGAGCTGTTCGCCCTGCTCGACGCGACCCTGTAGGCGGCCCGGCCGCGCTCAGCAGGTCCGGCGGGCGCCGGTCACCGCGTTGAGGGCGCCGCCGAGCGAGAAGTCGGCTTCGACGCTGAACACGCCCGGGCGGTCGGCGCGGGCGACGGTCCACTCCCCCCGGCGGACGAGGCATCCCTGTCCCCGCGCGATCGACCAGTAGGGGGTGAAGTTGACCCGCACCAGGAAGCGGCCGGGTCGGAGGACGTCGAGCGCGAAGCCCTGGCGCCCGACCCGGAGCGTGCGCGCGCGGCCGGCGCCGAGCGCAGCAACGATGGGCTTCGGGTCGACCACTTCGAAGATCCGCCAGTGCTGGGAGGTGAACCGCAGGCGCAGGTAGGGCGGGTCGGAGAGGATCAGCCGCCGCTCGGTGGTGGAGGAGTAGTCCAGGGGGGCGTCGGGGAGGGCGACGTAGGAGATCGCATTGTCGCGCAGCCAGGCACCGTAGGTGCGGGTGGTCAGCTCGCCTTCGTCGTAGAAGACGTCGTCGCGGGTGGTGTCGAGCTGGCGCAGCCAGCCCCGCGCGAGGTCGAACCTCGGCGCCAGGTACGCGGCCTCCCAGTGGTTGGCCGTCGGCGGCACCTCGATCCGCGCGCCCGCCGCCCCATGTTCGCGGAGCCAGCGTGCCGCCGGCGCGAAGTAGGCCTCTGAGGTCGAGGGGTCGCCGACCGAGCGCGCGATCTGGGTGACGCTGGCGCTGAGCTGCCAGTAGAGGCTGCCGACCATCGTCACCGCCAGCACCGCGACGAAGAGACGGACAGGCACCGTCGGGCGCGGGCGCCGCGCCAGCATCACCGCGGCGAGGACCGGACCGCCGAACAGGGCCCCCAGCCGGACGGCGTTGCCGCCCATCGCGTTGGGCACAAGCCAGATCGCGGTCGCCGCCAACGCGTAGGCGGCGACGATCCGCCGCAGCTGGCGCTCGTCCTCACGGACGCCGTGGGTGAGCAGGAGCGCCGCGAGGCACCAGAGCGGGATCGCGACGTAGGAGGAGAAGACGAAGGGGAACTGGCCCGCTTCGGGGAAGGCGAGGTTGGGGACAAGGGTGAGCCCCAGCGCGACGAGCCCGGCAACGAGCCCGGCCCGACGGAAGCGCAGGCCGCCGCGCCAGGAACCCGCCACCAGGACGCCGGCGAGGAAGGCTCCGGCGACCGGGCTGGCGAGGGCGCACGCCGCGGCGGCGAGGCTCGCGCCCAGGGAATGGCGCAGCTGGAGGAGCCGTAGCGAGGCGAGCCCGAAGGCGACGCCGAGGGCGAAGGTCACCTGGCCGTCGGCGAGCAGGGTGACGACGCCGGCGGCGAACCAGAGCGTCGCCCAGCGCGCATCCGCCCCCCAGCGGTCACGGACGAGGCGGTCGAAGAGATAGGAGGAGGCGACGACCGCGATGCCGCCCAGGAGCTGCGGCCCGAGCAGCGCCGCCAGCGGCGGGGAGAGGAAGCTGTAGGTGAGCGTGTAGTGGCCGCCGTACCAGCTGCCGTTCCAGATCTCGAGGCCCGCCTGCCGGAAGAGCTCGGTGCGGAAGACCTGCGCGGCGAGGTCGCCGACCCGCGGGCTCCAGAGGAGCATCAGAACCGCCAGGGCGGAGCTGAGCGCGACGGCCGGCAGCCACTCGGGCCTGAGGGGCTTGTGGGAAACCATCGGGAGGCAGTCAAGGATAGGGCGGCCGGGTGCGAAGATGTC
>JBLNAC010000382.1:0-4039 GCA_050259155.1 Syntrophothermus sp. | reverse complement strand
ATCGCCGAGTCCGGCGCCGATCTGGTGCTCAACGGCATGGTCGGGGCCGCGGGGCTCGGGCCGACCGTCGTCGCGCTCAGCGAGGGCATCGACCTGGCGCTGGCCAACAAGGAGAGCCTGGTGGTGGGCGGCGAGCTGGTGACGGCGCTGGCCGAGGCCACCGGCGCCCGCCTGCTGCCGGTCGACTCCGAGCACTCGGCGCTGTTCCAGCTGATCTCCGGGGAGGCTCCGGGAACCGTCGAGAGGCTGGTGCTGACGGCCTCGGGCGGTCCCTTCCGCGGGCGCGAGGACCTCAGCGGCGTCAGCGTCGAGGACGCCCTGTCGCACCCGACCTGGCGCATGGGCGGGCGGATCACGATCGACTCGGCGACGCTGATGAACAAGGGCTTCGAGGCGATCGAGGCCCACCACCTGTTCGGCGTGGCATACGAGCGGATCGACGTCGTCGTCCACCCGCAGTCGCTGGTCCACTCCCTGGTCCAGCTGGTCGACGGCTCCTCGCTCGCCCACCTCGGCCACCCTGACATGCGGGTGCCAATCTCCTACGCGCTGCACCATCCCGAGCGGGTCGACGTCGAGGTCCCGCGCCTGGACCTGGCCGCGGTCGGCGCCCTGACCTTCGAGCGGCCGGACCTGGACACCTTCGCCTGCCTGCGCCTGGCGCTGGAGGCGGGCGGGGCGGGGGGGACCGCGCCCTGCGTCCTCAACGCCGCCGACGAGGTCGCCGTCGCCGCCTTCCTCGAGGGCCGCATCCCGTTCACCGCGATCGCCGCGGTGATCGAGCGGGTGCTCGAGGAGATGCCGGCGCGGCCGGTGACGCACTTCGACGACCTCTTCGCCGCCGACGCCGAGGCGCGGGAGCGGTCCGCGGAACGGGTCAGGGGGTTGACTCCGGCATGAGCTGGCTCTACGTCTTCCTCGGCTTCTGCGTCCTGATCATGCTCCACGAGGCGGGCCACTACGTGGCCGCGAAGGCGACCGGCATGCGGGTCGAGCGCTTCTTCCTCTTCTTCGGCCCGACGCTGTGGTCTTTCAAGCGGGGCGAGACCGAGTACGGGGTCAAGGCGATCCCTCTCGGCGGCTACGTCCGCATCACCGGCATGAACCCCGACGAGGAGATCCCGCCCGAGGTCGAGCACCGCGCCTACTACCGCCAGGCCGTCTGGAAGCGGATCGTCGTGGTCGCCGCCGGCCCGGCGGTGAACATCGTCCTCGCCTTCGCGATCCTCTACTGCGTCTACGCGATCGGCGGGCTCGAACGGCTCGACCAGTCGGTGACCGAGATTCGCGGCGGCACCCCCGCGGCGGGGGTCCTGCAGCCCGGGGACCGGATCGTCGCCGTCGACGGGCAGCGCTATCCGGGCCTGGGGGTGGAAGAGCGCCTGCAGAAGTTCGGCGAACTGGTCGCATCGCACAAGTGCGCGGGCGCGCAGGTCCAGGGCTGCCGCGCGCAGACGCCGGTGCGGCTCACGATCAGCCGCGACGGCCAGACGCAGACGATCGTGGTCAGGCCCCGCTACGACAAGGAAGCCGGGCGGACCCTGATCGGCTTCTCCTACGGGGGGAAGTTCGAGCCGATCAGCGCCGGCCAGGCCTTCGACCGCGCCGCCAGCTCGGTCTGGTTCGTCACCAGCCGCACCGCCTCGATCTTCTCCCGCATCTTCGAAGCCGACAAGCGCAAGGAAATCTCGGGGATCGTCGGCACCAGCGACGTCGGCCACGCCGCGGTGGAAGCGGGCTGGCGCCAGGCGCTGCTGCTGCTCGCGATCGTCAGCCTCTCGCTGGGGCTGATCAACCTGCTGCCGATCCTGCCGCTCGACGGCGGCCACATCTTCTGGGCCGTGGTCGAGAAGCTGCGCGGCGGCAGGCCGGTCTCGATGCGGGTCATGGAACGCGCCAGCATCATCGGCTTTGCCCTGGTCGCGATGCTGTTCGTGATCGGCCTCTCGAACGACATCGGGCGAATCACGGGCGAAGGCTTCAAGGTCCGCTGACGGGGTCCGCCGAGGCACCCAGATAACCTCTCTGCATGGCCTCGAAACGCCAGATCTTCGTCGGCGGGGTGCCGATCGGCGGCGGCGCCCCGGTCGCGGTGCAGACCATGACCAAGACCGAGACCGCCAACCTGGCGGCGACGATGGAGCAGATCCGAAAGGTCGCCGACGCCGGCGCCGACCTGGTCCGCTGCGCGGTCCCGCGCGAGCCGGACGCCGAGGCGCTGAAGACGATCGTCAAGGAGTCGCCGATCCCGGTGATCGCCGACATCCATTTCAACCACACCCTGGCGCTGAAGGCGATCGACGCCGGGGCCCACTGCATCCGCCTCAACCCCGGCAACATCGGCGGCCGCGAGAAGGTCGCCGAGGTGGCCGAGCGGGCGAACGCGAAGGGCGTGCCGATGCGGATCGGCGTCAACTCCGGCTCGCTGCCGAAGCACCTGCACGAGCTCGAGCGCGAGGCCCCGGTCGAGGCGCTGGTCGCCGCCGCGGTCGAGTTCGTCGAGCTGATGGAGGGCCTCGACTTCACCAACTTCAAGGTCTCGATCAAGTCGACCAACGTGCCGAACACGATCGCCGCCAACCGCATGCTGGCCGAGCGCATCCCCTACCCGCTGCACCTCGGCATCACCGAGGCGGGCACGAAATGGTCGGGCTCGCTGAAATCGGCGGTCGGCCTCGGCACCCTGCTCGCCGACGGGATCGGCGACACGATCCGGATCAGCCTCTCGACCTTCCACGCCGAGGAGGAGGTCAAGGTCGCCTGGGAGATACTCAAGGCGCTGCAGCTGCGCGAGCGCGGCCCGGTCCTGATCGCCTGCCCGACCTGCGGCCGCCTCCAGTTCGACATGGACTCGGTCGTGGCCGAAATCGAGAAGCGCCTGGAGGCCTACGACGAGCCGGTCGAGGTGGCCGTGCTCGGCTGCGCGGTGAACGGCATCGGCGAGGCGAGCCACGCCGACTTCGGCATCGCCGGCGCCAGGAACGAGGGCCTGATCTTCGCCCACGGCAAGCCGCTTCGGAAGGTGCCCCAGGCAAAGCTGGTCGACACCCTGTTCGAGGAGATCGACAAGAGCCTCGGCCGCGACGGCGACGTCGAGTTCGACGAGGCGGAGTCGCGCGAGGGGGCGGAGTGGCTGGCGAAGATCGAGGCCGAGAACGCCGACGACCTCACCCCCGAGAAGATCGCCAGGATGGAGCACGAAGCCGCCGAGAAGGGCGAGTCCGACCGCGTCCTCCTCAGCGAGGAGGCCTCGCCGACGGCCGGACGGCGGTTCACGCGCGCCTAGGGTCGAGGCCCGGCGGATAGGTTTCCGGGGTGAGCCGGCTCAGCCAGACGTTCCTGCCGACGCTGAAGGATCCCCCCGCCGACGCGGAGGCGATCTCCCACAAGCTGATGGTGCGGGCGGGGTTGATCCGCCAGGTCGGCGCCGGGCTCTGGACTCAGCTGCCGGCGGGCTGGCGCGTCGAGCGCCGCGTCGAGGCGATCCTGCGCGAGGAGATGGAGGCGATCGGCTGCCAGGAGATGCTGATGCCGGTCCTGCAGCCGGCCGAGAACTGGCAGAGGACCGGCCGCTACGCGATCGAGGAGCTGTTCAAGCTCGAGGACCGCAAGGGCTCGCCCCTGGTGCTGGCGATGACCCACGAGGAGGCGATCACCTACCACGTCGCCCGCGAGGTCCGCTCCTACCGCGACCTGCCGCTGATGCTGTTCCACATCCAGACCAAGGAGCGCGACGAGCCGCGCCCGCGGGCCGGCGTCCTGCGCACCCGCGAGTTCACGATGAAGGACGCCTACTCCTTCGACCGCGACGAGGAGGGGCTCGCCCGCTCCTACGAGCTCCAGGCCCACGCCTACGGCCGGATCTTCGATCGCTGCGGGCTGCGCTGGTACCGCTGCGAGGCGGACGTCGGGATGATGGGGGGCTCGGGCGCCGACGAGTACATGGCGCCGTGCCCCGCCGGCGAGAACGAGGTCGCCCTGGCGCCCGGCTACAGCGCCAACGTCGAGGTCGCCAGCGCCGAGCCGCAGCCCGTGGAGC
>JBLNAC010000381.1:0-4258 GCA_050259155.1 Syntrophothermus sp. | reverse complement strand
GGATCTACAACACCGTCCGGCCCCACCAAGCCCTGGGCTACCTGACCCCCGCCGAATACCTCGCCTCCCTGGGCGATGTGTAACGGAGGTGCCGAACCCGTACAGCCTCTTGACAAGCACGGTATGAAAGATATACTTCGAAATATGTCTTTCACACCTCGCCAGAGCTGGCTCGACCGACAGGCCGTCCTCGACGATCCGAGGGCGATGCGCGCCCTCGCCCACCCCATCCGGCTCGAGATGCTCGAGTACCTGGGCCGCGTGCCGGACGCCAGCGCCACCGAATGCTCGGAGCATGTCGCCGCGAGTCCCTCCGCCTGTAGTTATCACCTGCGCACCCTCGCGAAGTGGGGGCTCGTCGAGGGCGCGCCGTCGACGGACGGCCGCGAGCGGCGCTGGCGGAAGGTCTCCCAGGGGCTCCGGTGGACGCACCGCGGCCGCCCGGACGCGCTGCCGGCCATGGCAGCGCTGCGGAAGACGTTCATCGACCGGGATCTCGCCTTCCTCGATGCCTACATCCGAGCCGAGCCCGACCTGCCGCTCGAGTGGCAGGACGCGCTCTACTCCCAGGCGACGCTCGTCATCACCGCCCAGGAGCTCGAGGAGGTCGGCCTGAGGCTGTTCGAGATCCTTGAGCCCTACTTCCCCCAGAACCGCGCCGAGAACCCACCGGAAGGTGCGCGCGAGGTCAACTTCGCCGCGTTCGGCGTCCCGAGGCTGGATCGATGACCCTGTTCCGTCACCGCGATTTCCGGCGGCTCTGGATCGGCGAGAGCGTCTCGGCGGTCGGTTCGCAGGTGACCCTGCTCGCATTGCCGCTGATGGCCGTCCTCGTCCTCGATGCGTCGCCTCTCGACCTCGGACTCCTCACGGCCGCCGGCTTGGCCCCGTGGGTCCTGTTCTCGCTGATCGTCGGCGTGTGGGTCGATCGCCTGCCGTTCCTGCGTCCCGTGCTCATCCTCAGCGACCTCGGTCGCGCCGCCGTCATCGCGTCCGTGCCCCTCGTGGCGCTGGCGGGCGTCGTCGGTCTGCCGCAGCTCTACCTCGTGGCCTTCCTGGCCGGATCGCTGACCCTCGTCTTCAACGTGGCGTACGTCTCGTACCTCCCGACGCTCATCGCGCGGGACCGGCTCGTCGACGCCAACGGGAAGCTCCAGGCGAGCCAGGCCGCCGCCCAGATCGCCGGTCCGAGCCTCGCCGGCCTGCTCGTCCAGGTGCTGACGGCGCCGCTCGCGCTGCTGTTCGACGCGGCCTCGTTCCTCGTGTCGGCCGTCTGCCTCGCCGCCATCGGCCGACCCGAGGCTCGTCGGGCGTCGACGACGGACGGATCGCTCTGGAACGACCTGCGGAGCGGCCTCCGGTTCGTCGTTCACGATCCCTTGCAGCGTGCGAGCGCGGGCGCGGCCGCGACCCTCAACTTCTTCGGGATGGGCCAGTTCGCGATCGTCGTGCTGTTCGCCACTCGGGACCTAGAGCTCGATCCGGGTGCGATCGGGCTCGCCTTCGCCGTCGGCAGCGTCGGCGGGCTGGCCGGGGCGATCCTCGCCTCGAGCGTCTCGTCGCGTTTCGGCACCGGCCGAGCCATCAGGGCGTCGATGTGCGCCTTCCCGGTCGCACTCGCCCTCGTGCCGCTCGCATCCTTCGTCCAACCCGGACTCCAGGCAGCGGTGGTCCTGGCGGTCTCCGAGCTCGTCGGCGGTGTGGCGGTGTCGATCTTCGACGTCACCCTGTCGGGCCTCCGGCAGGCGGAGACCCCGCAGGATCTGATGGGCCGGGCGAGCGGCGCGATGAGCTTCCTGACCCAGAGCGCCAAACCGCTCGGCGCCCTCAGCGCCGGACTGCTCGCGCAGGCGATCGGCGTCGAAGCGACCCTCTGGGTCGCGGCCGCCGGAGGGCTCCTCGTCCTGCCCTGGGTCGTGCTCGGTCGGTTCGAGGCGACCGAAAGCCGAACCCCGGCCGACGCGCCGCCGGGCGGTGAGGATGCATCGGCTGCGGGTCACGACGTCACCGGGATGCCGGGAGCCGGCTGGGCCGAGGAGCACGCGGCCTGACGCGGGTCGCCTGAGCCGAGGACGCCGGTGCGGCGTCCACGAAAGGAGCTCGACGGAGCCTCTTCGCCGGGTACTCGTCACCGGACGGTGAGGACGGCGCCGATCCGAGGACCGGGCCGCGTTCTCGTCGAGCTCGTCCCGAATCTAGGACGGCCCGAGCCTCCGCGCCAGTCCCGCCGGTCCCGTCCCACGGGGGCCGATTGCGGCGTCCTGGCCCTTGGCGGCCGTCTCGGCGCGTGCTAGGCTCCGTGACCCTCGCCACAGAACGTCCGTCCCGGGAAGCGGAGGTCCTCGCCGAGCGTGCCATCCATCCGTCCGTCGCAGCTCGCCCTCGAGCTGCCGCTCGACGCCCCGGCCGCGCCTCCGGCGCTCGAGATCGCACCGGAGTGGAAGGACCAGCAGCGGCTCTGGGGCCACAGCTTCCACCCGATGTGCTCCTACCTGGCGAGCTTCCCGGCGGCCCTCGCGCACGCGTTCATCGCCCGCTACTCGCGCCCCGGGGATGTCGTGTTCGACCCCTTCAGCGGCCGCGGGACGACGCCGCTCCAGGCGTCGGCCGAAGGCCGGATCGGCGTCGGCAACGACCTGAACCCATTCGCCCACCTGCTCACCGCCGCCAAGCTGGAGCCGCCGACGGCGGCCGAGGCGCTCACGCGCGTCGCGGGCCTGCGACTCGGGTGGGCCGCCGAAGCGGCCGTGTGGGAGGACCTCGTCACGGCCTTCTGGTCGTCAGAGGACCGCGCCGGGCGGGCGGTGCCGTCCGCCGGCAGCGGGCGACGTCCCGGGGAGGCCGGTCGGTCGGATCGGCTGCCCGACGAGGTGCTGCTGGCCTTCCATCCCAGGACGCTCGCGCAGGTGCTGTTCGTGCGCTCGTCGCTCTCGCTCGCCGACCCGACCGACCGCTTCCTCGCGGCCGCCATCACCGGGATCCTCCACGGGAAGAGCGCGAGCTATCTCTCCGAGGTGATGCCCAACACGTTCAGCATGGCGCCGCGGTACGTGAGGGACTTCATCGCGCGGACGGGGTTCAGCTCGCCGCCGCGCGATGTCTTCGACTCGACCGAGCGGAAGGTCGTCCGCCTCTTCCGCCAGCCGCCACCGCCCCGACGCGGTGTCGCCCTCCTCGGGGACGCGCGAGACGCGGGCGTCCGCGCCCAGGACGCGCTCCGTGCGAGGGGGCTCCCCGACCGCGCGCGCCTCGTCGTCACGTCTCCGCCCTACCTGCGGGTCGTGAAGTACGGCTACTACAACTGGCTGCGGACGTGGTTCCTCGGCTTCGACTCGCGTGAGATCGACCGCCGGCTCGATGACGCCCATCACCGCGAGCCGTACCTCGCATTCCTGCGCGAGGTGTTCGCGGGACTCCGTCCGGCGCTCACCGACGACGCGGTGGTCGTGCTCGTCGTCGGGGACGTCGAGCTTGACCGGGGACGCCGCATCTCGGCGGGATTCGACCTCGCCCGACAGGTCTGGGAGAGCGCCGCCGCCCCGGAGGGTTACGTGCTGGCCGGTGTGGCTCGCGACGACGTCGCGGCGGGCCGGAAGATGACGAAGCTGTGGGGCGACGAGGCCGGACGAGCGACGAAGATCGACCGGATCCTCGTCCTCGGCGCATCCGAAGCAGGCCGGCGACGGGCGGTCTCGGGCGCACGTCTCCCGGTCGACTGGGCGTGGCCCCCTCGCGGCCTTCGGGCCCTCTGAGGGTCCTGCGCGCTGGTAGGATGCCGGAATGCAGCAGATGTACGACCCGTCCGAGCTCGCGGCGATGGATCCCTTGGTCCTGATGAAGAACCTGGACCACGTACGCATGACGAGCCGGCGGCTCAGCTACATCCTCCAGCAGCAGGTGCACCTCTACACCCCCGAGGCGAACGAGCTGCGCGAGCGCATCGATACCTACGTCGAGGCCGAACGGCAGATCGAAGGGGAGATGGCGCGGCGACGGATCCGCGCCTGATCAGCGCCGCCTGCGCTTCGAGTCGCCCGCTCTCGGCCCCGCATCGTCCCGCGCATGAAGAGACCCCCGGCTCAGCCGGGGGTCTCGTGTCGTCATCGACGACGATCATGACCGGTCGCGCTGCGGTGCGCGGCCCATGCGATCAGGCGACGGCCGCCATCGCGGTCAGGGTGAGCGGCGTCTCGATGCCTTCGACGTCGGGGCGCTGGGGCGCCACGCGGGTCGCGACCTCCGACGCAGCGACGCGCCG
>JBLNAC010000380.1:0-5918 GCA_050259155.1 Syntrophothermus sp. | reverse complement strand
TCGATCAGCCGCCGCACCGGCGACCAGGCCCGGGAGATCGTCGGCAGCTCGTACACGCGCAGCCGCGGCAGGCGCCGCTCCAGCTCCAGCAGCGGCGGCAGCCAGCCGTCGACGACGCGCTGCTGGGCGCGATGGAACGCGACCACCAGCACGCTGCGCTCGAACTCGAGGTCCCCGGGGAGACGGTAGCCGCGGCCGTCGAGGCTCCGGGCCTCGATCTCCGGGAAGCGCCTGCCCGGAGCGTCGGTCACGGCCCGTCCGGTCCGCCGGGGGCGGAGAGATGCGCGGCGAAGGCCTCGCGGCGGAAGTCGAAGATGCGCTCGAGGTCGCGGCGGACGAAGAGGCGGTGGGCGAGCTCGCCGAGCGGGCCCAGGGGGATCGCGTAGCGGACGCGGTCGTGGATCGTGCAGGCATCGTCGCCGTCGGGCTCGAAGGTGTGCGTGTGCTCCCAGAGCGAGTACGGGCCGCGCACCATCGTGTCGAAGAAGTGGAAGGGCGGCTCCCAGACCTCGATCCTCGTCTGCCAGCGGATCGGGACCCCGTGCAGCCGCAGCCGGTAGTCGAGCAGCGTCCCCGCCTGCATTGTGATCGGGCGAGGGGTGAGCAGCCGGAAATGGAGCCAGGGCGGCGTCATCGGCTTCAGGTTGAGGGCGTCGGCGTAGAAGTCGAACGCGCGGGCCGGGGTGGCCTTCACGCGCTGGCTGCGCTCGAGGACATGCTCACGCACGCGCGGCAGTCTTGCAGCCCAGGGCGGTGGACCGGTTTGGATAGCTTTCCGCCATCCCCCGGACGACCTTGATCGCAGGAGCGACCGGCTTCATCGGCAGCCGGCTGGCGGCCGCGCTGGCCGGGTCGGGAACCGTCAGGTGCCTGGTGCGCGACCGCTCGCGGGCGGCCGGGCTGGAACGGGCCGGCGCCGAGCTGCGGGTCGGCGACGTGACCGAGTCGCGCAGCCTGGAGGGTGCCGGGGAGGGCGCCGACGTCGCCTATTACCTGGTTCACGCGATGGCCGGCGGCGCCGGCTTTGCCGAGCGCGAGCGGGTGGCCGCCGCCAACTTCGCCCGGATGGCGAAGCGGGAGGGCGTCGGCCGGGTCGTCTACCTCGGCGGCCTCGGCGAGGAGTCGAGCTCCGCGCACCTGCGCAGCCGCCACGAGACCGCCCTGATCCTCGCCGCCGAGGGGCCGCCGCTCACCTACTTCCGGGCGGCGATGGTGGTCGGCTCCGGCAGCGAGTCCTACCGGACCCTCCGCTACCTGGTCGGGCGGCTGCCGGTGATGATCGCCCCGAGCTGGCTGCGGACCCCGACGCAGCCGATCGGGATCGACGCCACGATCGAGTACCTGCGGCGGGCGCCGGAGGTGCCGGAGTCCGAGGGCCGCGAGGTGCAGATCGGCGGCCCGGACGTCCTCTCCTACGGGGAGATGCTCGACCGGATGGCGATCGTGCTCGGCAAGCGGCCCCGCCGCAAGATCCCGGTCCCCTTCATCACCCCCTGGCTCTCGGCGCTCTGGCTCGGCCTCGTCACCCCCGTCGACACCAACGTCGCCCGCCCCCTGGTCGAGGGCCTGACGACGGTGACGGTGGTGACCGATCCCTCGGGGGCCGAGCCGTTCGGGATCGAGCCCGAGTCCTTCGACGAGGCGCTGCGGCGGGCGGTGGCCGAGGAAGAGGCCCTGAGGCGGGGCTGAGTGGGCGGGGCGCTCAGGGCACCGCGGAAGCCGCGTCGTCCCCGAGCCCGCCGACGCGGCTCGCCCCCCGCGTCACCCAGAGCGAGGCGATGATCGAGACCGCGACGATCACGAAGATCACCGGCAGCGAGACCTCGATCGGGACCTTGCCGACGAGGTCGCCGTAGATGAACTTGGCGCCGACGAAGACGAGGACCAGCGCCAGCCCCGCCTTGAGGTAGACGAACCGCCGGATCGCGCCGGCGAGCATGAAGTAGAGGGCCCGCATCCCCAGCAGGGCGAACGCGTTCGAGGCGAAAACGATGAAGGGGCTGGTGGTGATCGCGAAGATCGCCGGGATCGAGTCGAGGGCGAAGACCAGGTCGGCGGTCTCGACGGCGACCAAGGCGAGGAGCAGCGGCGTCGCGACCCAGCCCGCGATCAGCGCCCGGCCCCGCGCCGGCGGCCGCGCGAGGTCGCCGGCGCGCACCAGGAACCGGCTGCCATGCAGCGCCGAGCTGACCGGCAGGATCCGGCGCAGGATCCGGCTCGCGAGGCTCCGATCGAGGTCGACGGGGTGCGAACGACCCAGCGCCATCCGCACCCCGGTGAAGATCAGGAGCGCGCCGAACAGGTAGACGACGAAGTCGTAGCTCTCCAGCAGCTCCGACCCGAGCGCGATGAACACCGCGCGCATCACGAGCGCGCCGACGACCCCCCAGAAGAGGACCCGATGCTGGTAGCGGGCCGGGATCGCGAGGTAGCCGAAGATCAGCGCGAAGACGAAGACGTTGTCGATCGAGAGCGCCTTCTCGATCAGGTACCCGGCGAAGTACTCGCCGCCGCTCTCGGCGCCCATCGCCAGCAGGACGACGACGCCGAACCCGATTCCCAGCGCCACCCAGACGGCGCTGTAGATCGTCGCCTCGCGCATCGACACCTCGTGCGCGTCGCGGTGGAAGACCAGCAGATCGAGCGCCAGGGCGACCGCGATCACCGCCACCAGCGCGAGCCAGGCCCAGATCTCCACCTCGCCCGTCATCGGTCAGCTCCAGAGGCGCCGCAGGCCGCCGGTCGGCATCCGCGGTCCGAGGTGGATCAGGGTGCGCCCGTTGAGGATGCCGGCGGGGTCGGCGCCGGAGAAGCGGATCTCGACCCGATTGCCGGGAAAGACGTCGCGCAGGCTCGCCGAGCGGTCGCCGTCGGCGTCCGGGACGCGCAGCTCGGCGTCGACGAGGTCGGCGGCGACTTCGGCGCCCTGCAGCCGGCGCGCCGCCCGGCTGGCCTCGGCGACCAAGACGACGAGGCGGCCGGCGTCGGCGTCCAGCTCGACCACGGTGCCCCTGATCCAGCCCCGGCGCCGCGGCCGACGGCCCGGCGAGGCTGAGCGGCGGCTGGGCCCGCTGTTCGGATTGGAGTGGGTGCGAAACGGCATTGGGGACCTCCTTCGAGTCGGTTTCCGATGAGCCGGAGCTCGAAGGTTTCCCCACCCGTCAGGGCCCCGATCACGGGCCGCATCGGCGGCCGTGCTGACGTGATCGCGTCCTGGGTACTTCCCTTCTTGCGCTACATAATACACGAAAATTCGATCCTGTGTTGGTGAATCTCGCGCAATGAGGCCGGAGCCCCGTCGGGTGGGGGATAATCCGGGCACTCGCCGGGCCCCCCAATGGACGAACCCACACACCGACCCGTTCCGCTCTCGACCGAGACGCCCATCTGGAGTCGCTTCTTCACGGTCGCTCCGCTGGTGGTCGTCGGCACCCGGGAAGGCGACGGCCACGACCTCGCCCCCAAGCACATGGCGATGCCGCTGGGCTGGCAGAACTACTTCTGCTTCGTCTGCAGCCCGAAACACGCGACGCACGCCAACGTCGAGCGGACCGGCGAGTTCACGGTCAGCTTCCCGCGCCCCGATCAGATCGTCGAGGCCAGCCTCGCCGCCGCGCCCCGCGAGGAGGACGACTCGAAGCCCAGCCTGGAGGCGATCCCGACCTTCCCGGCCGGCGCCGTCGACGGGGTGCTGGTCAGCCACGCGTATCTCTGGCTCGAGTGCGAGCTGGACCGGATCGTCGACGGCTTCGGGGAGAACACGCTGATCGTCGGCAGGGTCGTCGCCGCGGCGGCGGACGAGGGCGCGCTGCGCGACCCTGAGCGCGACGACGCCGAGCTGATCGACGGCCAGCCGCTCCTCGCCTACCTCAGCCCCGGCAGGTTCGCGACGATCTCGGGTAGCTACTCGTTCCCCTACCACCTCAACTTCAAGCTCTGAATGGGCCGGGACCTGCTGGAGTGGCTTCGGGGCCGCACCGATGAGATGACCGAGCTGCTCTGCCGGCTGGCGAGCGCCGAGTCCCCCTCCCACGAGCCGAAGGCCCAGCGCGAGGCGCGGGAGATCCTCGAGGCCGAGCTGGCAGGCGTCGGCCTCGAGGTCGAGACGCTGCTCGGCGAGGAGAGCGGCGACCATCTGCTCGCGAGCGCACCGGGCGGCGGCGAGCCCCATCAGCTGCTGCTCGGCCACCTCGACACCGTGTGGCCGCTGGGGACCGTGGAGAGGATGCCGGTGCGGGCCGAGGACGGCCTCGTCTACGGGCCGGGGGTCTTCGACATGAAGGGCGGGCTGGTCCAGATGATCTTCGCCCTCCGCGCCCTGGCCGAGCGGGAGATCGCGCCGGCGTGCCGGCCGGTAATCCTGATCAACGCCGACGAGGAGATCGGCAGCCGCGACTCGCGCCCCCACGTCGAGCGGCTCGCCCGGGATGCCGCCAGGGTGCTGGTGCTGGAGCCGGCCTTCGGGCACGCCGGGAAGCTGAAGACGGCCCGTAAGGGGGTGGGGCGCTTCACCCTCACCGTGCAGGGCGTGGCGAGCCACGCCGGCCTGGACCCGGAGGCCGGCGTCAGCGCGATCCTCGAGCTCTCCCGCCAGGTCCAGCGCCTGTTCGAGCTCAACGACCCCGAGCGGGGGGTGACGGTCAACGTCGGCACGATCGACGGCGGCCTGCGTCCCAACGTGATCGCCCCCGAAGCGGTGGCCCGGATCGAGGCGCGCGTCGTCGACTCCGACGACGCCGCCTGGGTGGCGGAGCGGATCCGGGGCCTCGAGCCGATCGCGGAGGGGGTCGCCCTGCGGGTCGAGGGCGGCTTCGGGCGCCCGCCGCTGGAGCGCACTCCCCGCAACCGCGCGCTCTGGCGGCTCGCGCGCGACACCGCGGCGGGCCTGGGGATCGAGCTCGACGAGGCCCTCGTCGGCGGCGCCTCGGACGGCAACGTCGCCAGCGCCTACGCGCCCACCCTCGACGGGCTCGGCGCGGTCGGCGACGGCGCCCACGCGGAGCACGAGCAGGTGGTCGTCGAGCGGATGCCCGAGCGGGCCGCGCTGGTCGCGATGCTGCTCGCGGCGCCGGTGGGAGCGGAGGCGGCATGACCGCGCCGCGCACCGTGATCGGCAGCGTCGCGCGGCTGGCCGACTTCGAGCGCCGCCCGGCGCAGGTCGAGCCCCGCGACCGGGGGCGGTGGGCCAACGGGGACTTCGTCGTCTGCGAGATGCTCGACGAGGGCCCCTTCCGGATCGAGACCCCCAGCGGCGAGGACGACCACATCGTCCGCGGCGACCGCCTGGTCGGCGCGCTCGGGACACGCGCCGCGACCCTGCAGGCGGTCGGCGACTGGCGGGCCGTCGAGGAGGACCTGCGGCTCGACACCCTGACCCCGGCGGGGGTGCTGGGACGCTGCACCTCGGCCTCGATACCGCCGCCGCCGATGGCGAAGGTGCGCTACCTCGGCCACGCGACCCGCGACGGCGAGGCCTGCACGATGCACGGCTCGGTCGCGCCGGTGCCGGCGCGCGCGCTCAAGGCGCCGATCGTGCTGATCATCGGCACCTCGATGGACGCCGGCAAGACGGTCTCGGCGGCGGCGATCGTGCGCGAGCTGACGCGGATGGGGCTGCGGGTCGCCGGGGCGAAGCTGACCGGGGTCGGCCGCTACCGCGACATCCTCGAGATGAAGCGGGCGGGCGCCTTCTACATCACGGACTTCGTCGAGGCCGGGCTGCCCTCGACGGTCGTGCCCGAGGACGAGTACGAACCGGCCCTGCTGCACGTCTGCTCCTGCCTCGCCGCCCAGGAGCCGGACGTCGTCGTCGCCGAGGCGGGGGCCTCGCCGCTGGAGCCCTACCGCGGCGACGTCGCCGTGCGGCTGGTCTCGCCGAACGTGCAGATGACCGTCCTCTGCGCCTCCGACCCCTACGC
>JBLNAC010000379.1:0-3899 GCA_050259155.1 Syntrophothermus sp. | reverse complement strand
GCCACTCGACGATCGCTTTGTCCCAGTTGTCGCCGCCGAGGTGGTTGTCGCCGGCGGTCGCCTTCACCTCGAAGACGCCGTCGCCGATTTCCAGCACCGATACGTCGAACGTGCCGCCGCCGAGGTCGAAGACGAGGATCGTGTGGTCGGCTTTCTCTTTGTCGAGCCCGTAGGCCAGCGAGGCGGCGGTCGGCTCGTTGATGATCCGCTTGACGTCGAGCCCGGCGATCTTGCCGGCGTCCTTTGTCGCCTGCCGCTGGTCGTCGTTGAAGTAGGCGGGGACGGTGATGACGGCACTGTCGACCGCTTCGCCGAGCTTCGCTTCGGCGTCGGTCTTCAGCTTCTGGAGGATCATCGCGCTGATCTCCGGCGGGCTGTACTGCTTGCCCCGCACGTCGACCCGGACGTCGCCGTTGGGGCCGGCCTCGACCTTGTACGGGACGATCGTCTCCTCCTCTTTGACTTCCGCCTCCTTACGGCCCATGAACCGCTTGATCGAGAAGATCGTGTTCTCCGGGTTCATCACCGCCTGCCGTTTGGCGACGGTGCCGACGAGGCGCTCGCCCCCCTCGGTGAACGCGACCACGGACGGCGTCGTGCGCCCGCCCTCGGCGTTCTCGAGGACGGTCGGCTCGCCACCCTCCATGACCGCGACGCACGAGTTGGTCGTGCCGAGGTCGATTCCAATCGTCTTTGCCACTTTCTTGCGTACCTCCAGGGGTTTCGTTAATGAAGCCTAAGAAATCTAAGTGAGAGTATGGCAGATTGTCAGAAGAGCGCAAGCGAGGGCTCCGGACATGGCGAGGGGCGCCCGGAGGCGCCCCTCTCGACCCGCTGCCGCGCGCCGGCTCAGCGCACGAGCTTCAGTTCGCTGAACAGGCCGGCGTGGTCGGAGTCCCAGTAGCCGTTCTGCCGCTTGCGGCCGGTGACCGCCGAGCGCAGCAGCTTCACCTGCCGGGGGTCGTTGGTCATGATGTGGTCGACCTGGTGGTCGAATTCGGAGGCGTTCCCTCCCCGCAGGTCTTCGCTGCTCTCGATGCAGCAGCCGAGCGGCTTCGAGGTGGAGCGCTCGCGGAGGCCCGCCTGCTTCAGGACCCGATAGGCCTGGCCGTCGCCGGGCTTCACTTCGGTCTTGATGTCGGAGTTGAGGTCACCGACCAGGATCACCGGCAGCTTGCCCGTCGCCGGGCCGCCCGGCGCGACCAGCTCCGAGGCCTGCTGGGCGCGGATGCTCGGGTATTCGGCCTCGTTGTCGAACGCCTCGAGGTGGGTGTCGACGAAGCGGAACTTCCTGCTGCCGCGGACCTTGGCGTCGACGCTCACCCAGCCGCGGGTGACGACGACTTCGGTCGAGCCCGCGACCTTCTCCACCAGGAGGTGGTTGAAGTGGCCCATCCGCGGGTTCGAGACGGTGACGCCTGCCCCGACCCGCACGAGGATCGCGTCGCGCATCGTCAGCCGCCCGTTGACCTCGGCGTTGGCGAGCAGGCCGGCGCCGCCGGGGCCGTCGCCCGGGATCCCGTTCGCGTCGGCGGGGGCCTCGAAGTCGAACTCGTTCTGGACGGCGGCGACCTGGTAGCGCTTCTTGCCCTTGTTCAGCTGGGCGAGCAGGAGCCCGAGGAAGTCGTACTTGACTTTCGTCGCTTCCGGTTTCTTGCTGAGTACCGGCCCGAGGGAGGGCGGCGCTTCGCGCCACAGGGCGGCCTCCTGCAGACCGACCAGGTCCGGTTCCTCTTCCAGGATCTCCTTCGCCAGGCCCTTGGCCCGCACCGGGAAGTTCGTCGCTTCGACCGCGCGGACGATCCCCCCGTTGGCCTCGATGAAGGCCGAGGTCGAGGTCGAGTTGATCGCCGGCGAGAGGTCGGCGCCGAGGTAGAGGTTCCGCGTCATCACCCTGACGGCGGTTCCCTTGTTGTTCTGGTGCTTGGCCGGCTTGGCCTGCGCGATGCCGGTGAGCGCGACGAGACAGACGCAGCACAGCGCGGCGATCTTCGCGATTCGGTGGGACAAGAGCTCAACTCCTCCTCGTTTGGTGGACGTCGGGGCGCTCCCGCTCGGCCGTCCCGTGCGGACGGCCGACGCCTTCACATCCATGAAACAACCCTAGGCGAGAAGGGAGCGGTGCGGGGCGCGGCGGACTCAGCCGCGGCCGGCGACGTGCGGGGCGCGGCGGCTCAGCCGCGGCCGGCGACGTGCGCGACGAATTCGGAGACTTCCTTGGCCTGCTGCTGGTTGAGGATGCCGGCCGGCATGCGGCCCGGCGTGCTCGAGTCGACGCCGTTTTCGACCGCGTTGAGGACCCGTCCTTCGGTGGCCTTGATCGTCTGCGCGGCCGTTTCGCCTTCCGGCGGCCCGCTCGGCGCCAGCAGTTCGTCGAGGTTGGGGCCGTAGTTGCCGTCCGTTCCGGCGGCGTAGAGCGCGTGGCAGGTGCCGCAGTTGATCTTGAACAGTTCCTGCCCCGTCTTCAGGTCGGCGGCGACGTTCTCGCCCTGGCTGCTGGCGTCGCCGCGCGAGTTGAAGACCAGCCACGGGATGACGGCGGCGAGGACGACGACCAGGAGGCCGAAGAGGATGAAGGTGCGCTTGCGCATCTAGCGGCGGGGATACTATCGGCGCCCCTGTCGGGAGGGGGCCCTCGCGTCGCGTCGCTCGCGCCCTGCCCGCTCCCGGCGGTACCACGGGCACATGCGCCGCAGCGCGCACTCGGAGCAGCGGGGGTTCGGACGGCACAGCGTGCGCCCGTGCCGGATCAGGTTGACGTGCAGCTCATAGGCGTCGTCCGCGTCGACCACCGCCAGCATCTCGTCGTGGGCCCGCTCGAAGGAGGCCCTGGGCGGGAACAGCCCCAGCCGGCCGCCGACGCGGTAGATGTGGACGTCGACCGGGATCTCCGGGATCCCCCAGCTGAAGATCAGGACGCAGGCCGAGGTTTTTCGGCCGACCCCCGGCAGGGAGAGCAGGAACTCGAGCGACTCGTCGCGCGGCGCGCTCCGGGTCCAGTCGAGGTCCGGCGGATCGCCGAGCAGCTCGAGGATCGCCTGGATCCGCGGCGCCTTCTGCCTGGCGAGCCCGCCGGGGCGGATCGCCTCCTCGACCTCGGCGAGCGGCGCGTCGCGGACCTCCTCCCAGGAAGGGAAGCGCTCGCGCAGCGCGGCGAAGGCGCGGTCGCGGTTGCGGTCGTTGGTGTGCTGGGAGAGGACGGTCTTGACCAGCTCCGAGACCGGGTCCCCGTGGGGGTCGTTGACCGGCCGCCCGTACATCTCGCGCAGGCGGTCGCGGATCGCCCGCACGCGGCGCCGGTCCGGTCGCTTCCAATCGGCCATCCGAGCGCAGACATTAAGCGGCCCCGGCGGCACGGGTCCCGCAATTTCTGTGACGTTTGTCTCGAAACCGGTCGGGCCCCGAGTTACACTCGTCAGTTACGTGTCTCGCGCGTTTGCACGAGTTTCTGCATGGCTTCCCAGGGGTTGGGGGGATCTCGGGCGCCAGATGGGGATCCTCGTCGGCGTCGACGTGATCTACGAGCTCGGCCGCGGCATCGCCGACACCGACCGCACCGTCGCGATGGCCCACGGCGCCCAGGTGATCGAATTCGAGCGCTCGACGCACACCTTCTTCGAGCCCAAGCTGCAGGCCGCCTTCCTGCCTGCGCACTGGGTGATCGACCTCGCCAACCAGCTCTACCTGAACGCCCAGTTCTCGGTCGCGCTCGGCTTCCTGGTCTGGCTCTACCTGTTCCGCAACGAGTCCTACTACTTCGTCCGAAACATGTTCGTCGTCTCGATGTGCCTGGCGCTGATCGGCTACGTCGGCTTCCCGACGGCGCCGCCGCGGATGTTCCCCGAACACGGCTTCGTCGACACGATCACCAGCTTCTCGGACATCAACCACGACTCGGC
>JBLNAC010000378.1:0-7007 GCA_050259155.1 Syntrophothermus sp. | reverse complement strand
TCCCGAGTGGGCGGCGCTCGACCTCTGCGCCCAGGCGGAGCACGGCGCCGACAGCCCGCTGCTCGTCGTCGCCACCGACGAGGGAGTGCTGGAGGCGGTGGCCGATGCGACGGAGGCCGCGGCGGCGGCACGCCCGGAAGTCTCCGATGCCGCCCTCGCCCTGCTCGCGGTGCCGGACCTCGACGCCGCCGTCGATCTCGCCAACGCCTTCGCCCCGGAGCACCTGCAGCTGTTCGAGGGCGAGGCGGCGTCGCTGGCGGAGCGGATCACGACCGCCGGCTGCGTGTTCGTCGGCCGGTTCGCGGCGACCGCCTTCGGCGACTACGTCGCGGGCTCGAACCACGTCCTGCCGACGGGCGGCGCCGGACGGTTCACCGGGCCGCTCGGGCCGGCGGCGTTCCGCCGCCGGAGCAGCACCGTCGAGATCCCCGCCCGGGCCGCGGCCGAGCTGGCGCCCCATGCCGCCGCCCTGGCGAAGGCCGAGGGATTCCCCGTCCACGCCGAGTCGGCGATCATTAGGCGATGAGCACCCGCGCCGCCAGCCGTCGGCGACAGACGGCCGAGACCACCATCGAGCTCTCGCTCGATCTCGACGGCGGCGCCGCGAGCGCCTCCACCGGGGTCGGCTTCCTCGACCACATGCTCGACCTGCTCGCGCGCCACGGCCGCCTCGGCCTCCGGGTCGAGGCGACCGGCGACCTCCAGACCGGCGCCCACCACACGGTGGAGGACGTCGGCATCGTCCTCGGCCAGGCGATCGACGAGGCGCTCGGCGACAGGGCGGGCATCCGCCGCTACGGCTCCGCCCTGGTCCCGATGGACGAGTCCCTGGCGGAGTGCGCGATCGACGTCTCCGGCCGCCCGTACTGCCATTTCGACGCCGACCTGCCGGTGACCTCGATTGCCGGCTTCGACACCGAGCTGGCGGAGGAGTTCTTCCGCGCGGTCGCCAACAACGCGAAGCTCACCCTTCACGTCAACGTCCGCTACGGGAGCAACGCGCACCACATGGTCGAGGCCAGCTTCAAGGCCTTCGCCCGGGCGCTGCGAGTCGCGGTATCGCTCGACCCCGAGGAGAGCGGCGTCCCCTCGACCAAGGGAACCCTGAGTGCCTGAGATCTGCGTCCTCGACTACGGGATGGGCAACGTGCGGTCGGTCGAGAAGGCGTTCGAGCACGTCGGAGCGGCGGCGACGATCAGCGCCGATCCGTCCGCGGTCCGCGCCGCGGACGGGTTGGTCCTGCCCGGGGTCGGCGCCTTCCCGCGCGCGATGGAGCGGATCCGGGACCGGGGCCTCGACGAGCTGATCGCCGAGCGGCAGGCGGCGGGGGTGCCGCTGCTGGGGATCTGCCTGGGGCTGCAGCTGCTGTTCGAGTCGACCACGGAGATGGGCGGCGCCGAGGGCCTCGGCCTGCTCGAGGGCACGGTCACCGCGCTCGAGGCGGGCGAGCTCAAGGTCCCGCACATCGGCTGGACCCCGGTGCGCTGGGAGAAGGACTCGCGCCTGGCCGAGGGGATCTCGAGCGGGACGCCCTTCTACCACGTCCATTCCTTCGTCGCGCGGCCGCGGCCGGCCGACGTGCTCGGCACCGCCGTCCACGGCGAGCGCTTCGCGGCCGCCGCCGAGCGCGACAACGTCTTCGGCGTCCAGTTCCACCCCGAGAAGTCGAGCGGCGCCGGCCTGCGGCTGCTCTCCAACTTCGCCGGCGTCTGCGCCTCGGTCCCCGCCTAGATGGTCGATCCCAGCGCGAAGTGTGCCGGGCGCGTCATCCAGGTGTGCATGGTCGTGGAATCAACCATCTAGGGCGGCGGGCGGCGATGATCCTCTATCCCGCGATCGACATCCGCGCCGGTCGCGCCGTGCGACTGCTGCGGGGCGATTACGAGCGCGAGACGGTCTACGACGACGACCCCGCCGAGGCGGCGAGGCGCTGGGTGGCCGAAGGGGCCGAGTTCCTGCACGTGGTCGACCTCGACGGGGCCAGGGACGGGCGCCCCCGCAACCTGCGGGCGATCGAGGCGATCGCGACGCTCGGCGCCCCGATCCAGGTCGGCGGAGGCCTGCGCGATGCCGGATCCGTGGCCGAGACCCTCGAGTGCGGCGCGCGCCGCGTGGTGATCGGCACCGCGGCGATGCGGGATCCCGAGCTCCTTGACGCGCTCCTCGCCGAGCACGGCGAGCGGGTCGTCGTCTCCGTCGACGCGCGCGACGGGCGCGTCGCGCTGCAGGGATGGACCGAGGCCGGGGAGGAGCAGGCGGTCGACGCCGTCGCCGCGCTGGGTGCCCGCGGGGTCGCCCGCTTCCTCTGCACCGCGATCGAGGTCGACGGGACGATGGCCGGGCCGGCCCTGGGCCAGCTGCGAGAGATCGCGGCGGCCACCGGTGCGCGGGTGATCGCCTCCGGGGGCGTCGGCGGGCTCGCCGATCTCGAGCGGCTCGCCACGCTCGGGGCCGAGGCCGACAACATCGAGGGCGCGATCGTGGGCCGCGCGCTGTACGAGCGCCGCTTCACGGTCGCCGAGGGGATCGCGGCGCTGTCGGCCCCGGGAGAGCCCTAGGCGGCTAACGGCCCGCTCTAGGCTGTGACCATGGTGCTGAAGCGGGTGATCCCCTGCCTCGACGTCGACGCCGGACGCGTCGTCAAGGGCACGAACTTCGTCGGCCTCCGCGACGCGGGCGATCCCGTCGAGCTCGCCGAGCGCTACGACGCCGAGGGTGCCGACGAGCTCGTCTTCCTCGACATCACGGCCTCGCACGAGCGGCGCGAGACGATCGTCGAGCTGGCCCGGCGCACCGCCGACAACGTCTTCATCCCATTCACGATCGGCGGCGGGATCCGCTCCGTCGCCGACGCCCAGGCGGTTCTCGACGCCGGCGCCGACAAGGTCTCGGTCAATTCCTCGGCGCTGGCCCGGCCCGAGCTGCTGGACGAGCTGGCGGCCCACTTCGGCTCCCAGTGCGTCGTGCTCGCGATCGACGCCAAGCGCCACGATCGAGGCTGGGACGTGTACGTGCACGGCGGACGCGACAGGGTCGAGGGTCGCGACGCCGTCTCGTGGGCGGTCGAGGGGGTCGAGCGCGGCGCGGGCGAGGTGCTGCTGACCAGCATGGACCGGGACGGAACCAGCGACGGCTACGACCTCGAGCTCACCCGGGCGGTCGCCGACGCCGTGCGGGTGCCGGTGATCGCCTCCGGCGGCGCCGGCGAGCTCTCGCACCTGAGCGAGGCGATCGTCGACGGGGGCGCCGACGCGGTGCTCTGCGCCTCGATCTTCCACTACGGGCACCACCGGGTCCGCGAGGCGAAGGAACGTCTCGCCGCGGACGGGATACCGGTGCGCCTCTAGCGCGCTACGGCCCGCCTTCGCCGACTTCGCCCTCCCCGCTCCGCAGGTCCGCGGCGAGGCCGGACACGCCGCTCGAGCCGAGGATCTCGAAGCGGGCCAGTTCGTAGGGGTGGTCGCGGGTCGCGTAGCCGGGGATCTCGGTCGTGGCGCCGACGTAGCCGGCCTTTTCGACCGCCGCTATCACCGTGCCGTCGAAGCGACCGGCGGGATAGCAGAAGTTCCTCACCGGGACCTGGAACTCGTCTTCCAGCATCCGCTTGGATCCGGCCACTTCTTCCTCGAGCTGTTCGGGCCCGAGTTCGGTCAGATCGAGGTGGTGGATCGTGTGCGCCGCCAGCTCCCAGCCGGCGGCGAGCATCGCCTCCACGTTGCTGTGGTAGAGGTCGGAGCCTTCGGCCTTGAGATTGAGGACGCCGGCCCAGCCGTGCTTGCGGAGCTGCGGCAGGGCGAAGGTGAACTGGGGCCGGTAGCCGTCGTCGAAGGAGAGGACCACCGGCTTCGGGGGCAGCGTCCCGCCCCGATACCAGGCCGCCTCGACCTGGTCGAGCGTCACCGCCTGGTAGCCGTGGGCGTCGAGCCATTTGAGCTGGTGCCGGAAGTCGGGGCGTTCCACGTAGAGCTCGGGGTAGGGGGCGTCCGCGGGCGCTTCGCCGAGCACGTGGTACTCGAGGATCGGCACTGGCCCCGGATGGGGCTGCCAGCCGGGCTGCGGAGTGGCATTGCGCACCTCGCCGCTCGAGCCGGCACCCAAGCGCTCGGCGGCGGCGCCCCGGGCCGAGCCGGAGGCGTCCGAAGGGCGCCCGCCGCCTCCGCCTCCGGCGAGGGAGACGACCGCGACGACGGCGAGGACGAGGACCGCGACGACGACGATGCGACGGCGCCTGACCTGCCGCCGCCGGGCGGCGCGTCGCGCGATCAGCTCGCTCCGGCGGGCGTCGGCTTCCGCCGGCTCGTATCTGCCTCCGCTGGCCATCCGCGCAGGCGATCATGGTAGGGAAGGGATTCGATGCCGACCGACCGCGCCCATCAGCTGATCGACCTCGCCGGAGCTCTGCGCGCGGCCCATCCCGAGCTCGGGCCCATCGCCGCCGCCCCCGAGGCCGCTCGGGTCTACCTGGTCGGGGGCGCGGTACGAGACCTGCTGCTGGGGCGCGAGCGCGCCGACGTCGATCTCGTCGTCGTCGGCGACCCGGCGGGGCTGGCGACGGCGCTCGGCGCCGAGACGCTGGCGGCGCACGAGCGCTTCGGCACCGCGAAGGTCGCCCTCGACGGTCACGAGGTCGACCTCGCCGCCGCGCGGACCGAGACCTATGCCCACCCGGGCGCGCTGCCGACCGTGGCGGCGGCCGACAGCATCGAGGCGGACCTGTCCCGGCGCGACTTCACGATCAACGCGATGGCGATCCCGCTCGCCGAGCCCGATCGCCTTATCGATCCTCATGCCGGCCGGGCCGACCTCGAAGCGGGGCTGATCCGCATCCTGCACCCGGGATCCTTCATCGACGACCCCACCCGCGCGCTGCGGGCCGCCCGCTACGCCTCGCGATTCGGGTTCACCCCCGAGCCCGCGACCGGCGCGCTGCTGGCGGAAGCCGACCTCGCCGCGGTCTCCGCCGACCGCAGGGAGGCCGAGCTGCGCCGGCTGGCGACCGAACCCAACGCCGCCGAGGGCTTCGCGCTGCTTCAGCGGTGGGGGCTGGTCGACCTGCGGCCGGGCGGCATCGAGCTGGCCGCCGGCGTCTGCGAGCTGCTGAGGGAGGAGCGCTGGCGGGGAGAGGTCGAGCGCGCCGACGCGGTGCTGGCCGCGGCCCTCGGGCCGGTCGGCCGCGAGGCGGAGCTCGCCGCCACCACCCCCTCCAGGCCCTCGGACGCGGTGGCCCTGGCCCGCCGCAGCGGCAGCGTCGAGCTGCTCCTAGCCCGGGCGCTCGGCGCCCGCTGGATCGACCAGTACCTCGATAGCTGGCGGCGGGTCTCGCTGGCGATCGACGGCGACGACCTGATCGCGGCCGGCGTCCCCCGCGGGCCGGCGCTCGGCCGCGGCCTCGCCGCGGCGCTCGCCGCGAAGCAGGACGGGGAGATCTCGAGCCGCGACCAGGAGCTTGCCCGCGCCCTGGCCGCCGCAGCCGAGGAGGCGCGGTGATGGTCGAGCCCGTGCGGATCGACCCCGTCCGGCTCCGTGCCAACCTCGAGGCGGTGCGTGAGGTCGCAGGCCCCGCGGTCGAGATCCTCGTCGCCACCAAGTACGTGCCGCTGGAGGAGATGGGAAGGCTCGCCGAGGCGGGGGTGACCCTGGTCGGCGAGAACCGGCAGCAGGACCTCGCCGCGAAGCACGAGCGCTGGGGCGACCGCTTCACCTGGGACTTCATCGGCAACCTCCAGAGCCGCAAGGTGAAGCAGATCCTGCCCCTGTGCCGCCTGATCCACTCGGTCGCGACCGATTCGGCGCTGGTGCAGCTGGGCAAACACGGCACGCCCGAGACCGAGGTGCTGGTCGAGGTCAACGTCGCCGGCGAGGAGGGCAAGGGAGGCGTGGCGCCGGCCGAGCTGGGCGAGTTCATCGACCGCTGCCCGGTTCGGGTCGTCGGCCTGATGACGATGCCGCCCTTCAGCGCCGACCCCGAGGGCTCGCGGCAGCACTTCGCCCGCCTCGCCGAGCTGGCCGCCGCGCACGGCCTGGAGCGGCTCTCGATGGGCACCTCGCAGGACTGGCGAGTCGCGGTCGAGGAGGGGGCCACCATCATCCGGCTCGGCACCGCCCTATTCGTATGAATCGGCGCTAATCTGCGTGCGTTCCGTAAAGGACTTGGCCGCCCGGGGCCGAAAGGTCCCCTACAAATGGCTCTGAAAGACAGCTGGCATAAGGCACTCGTCTATTTCGGCCTCGCCGAGGACCGCGACTACGGCCCCGAATACGAGGACGAATTCGAGCCCGAGACGGGCACCGAGGAAGCCTACGAGCCGCGCCGCGAGCGCGGCCAGGGCTCGGTCCGGCGCCTGCCGACCTCGCGCCGCGCCCGCCGCGACGAGATCGACGACATCTTCGCCGACGACGAGCCGATCGCGGCCAGCCGGACGCGGACCCTGCGGCCGGTCGGCAACGGCGGCGACATCCAGGTCCACCTGGTGATCCCGCGCAACTTCAACGACGCCCAGCAGGTCGCCGACCAGTTCAAACGCTCGGTGCCGGTGATCCTCAACCTGCAGACAGCCGATCATGACCTCTCGAAGCGGATGATCGACTTCTGCTCCGGCCTCACCTACGCGCTGGACGGCGGCATGCAGCGGATCGCGGAGAAGATGTTCCTGCTGACTCCGCGCAACGTCGAGGTCTCCGCCGAGGAACGCGCGAGGCTGATCGACAAGGGCTTCTTCAACCAGTCCTAGCGGGGGCTGACGCGGATGGGGCCGGGGCCCGGGATCGCTCCCGGGCCCCAGGCTGGACGGACGCGGCTGTCGCCGCCGTCAGCCCCCGTACGTCACTTCGTAGGTCTGGTTGTCCCCATGCTGCTGGGTGTAGAACATGTGCCACGAGGGCGTGCTCAGGTTCGGGATCCTGGCTCCGAGGATCCCGCCGGGGTCCGGGTCGCCGTTGGAGACGTGGAGGCCGGTGATCTCGTTGTCGCCCTCGTTCTTGCCGAAGCGAGCTTGGTCGGTCCCTG
>JBLNAC010000377.1:0-5342 GCA_050259155.1 Syntrophothermus sp. | reverse complement strand
GGACCGCGGCCGGCACCGGGCGGCCGGTGACGAGGTAGCGACCCCCCTCGCGGCCGGCGATCGGGAAGGCCAGGCAGACGCGCCGCGCCCGCCGCGCCAGCAACCGGTTGGCGAGGCCGAGGTGGCTGTCGGCCTCGGTCAGGACGAGCGGCGTCCCGGCGAGCGCCGCGGCGAGCCCGGCGGGCCCGGCGACGAAGCCCCCGCCCCCCAGGACGGCGTCGGCCCGGCGCGCCCGCAGCACGTCCCGCGCGGTGCGCACCGCGGCGAGCGCCTCCACCGCCGCCCGCGCCGCGCGCAGGGGATTGCGCCGATCGATCCCGCGCACCCGGAGGAAGTCGAGCTCGTAGCCGGCCGCCGGGACCAGCTCGGCCTCGATCCGCTCGCGGGTGCCGAGGAAGCTGACCTCGGCGCCGCTGCTCCTAAGCTCGGCGGCGACGGCCAGAGCCGGCACGACGTGACCCGCGGTCCCGCCTGCCGCCACGACCACTCTCGGCTTTCCTGCCACCGGCTCGACTCCTTTCGCGCGGGCCGGCGCGCCCGCCATCGACGACGCGCAGTTTGCCAGCGCGGGCACCCGTCCCCGTGCGCGAGGCCGCCGCGGTGCCGCCCCGGGCGACGTTGAGGATCAGTCCCACGGAGAAGAGCGTCGCCAGCAGGCTGCTGTTGCCGTACGAGACGAACGGCAGCGGCACGCCGGTCAGGGGCGCCAGCCCCATCACCGCGAAGAGGTTGATGATCGCCTGCACCAGGATCAGCGAGGTCAAGCCCGCGACCAGGAGCTTGCCGTAGGTGTCCTTCGCCTGCTGCGCGACTTTGAGGCCGGCGTAGCCGAACATCCCGAAGAGCCCGACGACGCCGACGATCCCGATCATCCCGAGCTCCTCGCCGATCACCGCCGAGATCATGTCCGTGTGGGCCTCGGGCAGGTAGAAGGCCTTCTGCACGCCGTTGCCGATGCCCACGCCTTCGAAGCCCCCCGAGCCGAGCGCGATCTTCGCCTGCTCCGCCTGGAAGCCGGCGCCTTCGACCGAGGAGCCCGGGTTGAGGAAGCCTGTCAGGCGCGCCATCCGGTAGGGCTCGACGAGCGTCATCAGCAGCGCCGCGAAGCCGATCGCGAGGGCGATCTTGCCGAGGTCCCGAGGGCGCGCGCCGGCGGCGACGAGGGTGGCGCCGGCGGCGAAGCAGAGGACCATCGTCGTCCCCATGTCGGGCTCGAGCATGATCAGCAGGCAGGTGCCGCCGGTGACGAGCAGGAACGGCATCATGCCGTCGAGCGACCGCGCCCGCTTCGGCTTGCGGGCGAGCATGTCGGCGCCGTAGAGGACCAGCGCCACCTTCGCCAGCTCCGACGGCTGGATCTGGAGGAAGCCGCCCCCGAGCCAGCGGCTGGCGCCGTTGACTTCGGTGCCGGCCCCGAGCACCGCGACGAGGAGGAAGAGGGCCACGGCCAGCAGCGCCGGCGTCAGTTCGCGGATCGCGCCGAGCCCGAGGCGGGCGACGACGTGCATGAGGACGAGGCCGACCGCCCCGAAGATCAGGGTGCGCTTGAGGTAGTAGGCGCTGTTGGAGAGGCCGCCGTCGTGCAGCACCTGGGTCGTCGAGCTGGCCGAGAAGACCATCACCGCCCCCAGCGCGAGCAGGCAGAGCGTCGCCGTCAGCAGCATGTTGTACTCGGCCGAGACGGCGCGGCGGCGCGGCCGCGCCTTCCCCTTCCCCTTGGAGCGGCCGGCGGCGAGGCGCCGCAGCGCGAGGGTGCTCATCGCCGCAGCCCCCCGACGATCTCGCGGAAGCGCTCGCCGCGGCGTTCGAAGTTCTCGAAGGCGTCGAAGCTGGCGCAGGCCGGCGAAAGCAGGACCACGCCGCCGTCCGGGTGCGCGGCGGCCGCGGCGGCGGCGCGGTGGACGGCGTCCTCGAGGTCGCCGCAGTGGACGAGCGGGACGTCGGCGACGGTCACGGGCTCGAGCTCGAGCGCCATCCGGTCGGCCGTCTCGCCGATCAGGTAGCAGGCGGCGCAGCGCTCGACGATCGGTCCGGTCAGCGGCGCGAACGACTCGCCCTTGTCGCTGCCGCCGAGGATCGCGTGCACGGCGCCGGGGAAGGCGGCGATCCCGGCCGCGGCCGAGGCGACGTTGGTCGCCTTCGAGTCGTTGACGAAGCGGACGCCGTCGACCTCGGCGACGAGCTCGAGCCGGTGCGGAACGCCGCGGAAGCTGCGCAGGCCCTCGCGGACGGCGTCGCGCTCGATCCCGACCGCCAGCGCCGCGGCGGCGGCGGCCATCGCGTTCTCGACGTTGTGCTCGCCGGGAACGCCGAGCTCGGACACCTCGAGCAGCGGCTCCTGGTCGTAGAAGATCGTGCCGCCGACGACCGCGACCTCGCGGTCGGGGCCGGCGCCGCGGCCGAAGCCGAGGCGGCGCGCGCAGCCGCCGAGATCGACCCCGGCCAGCTCCGGCTCGTCGGCGTTGTAGACGGCGACGTCGTCGTTGCCCTGGTTGGCGAAGATCCGCAGCTTCGCCTGCCCGTAGGCGGCGAGGTCCCCGTGGCGGTCGAGATGGTCGGGGGCGAGGTTGAGGAAGACGGCGCACTCCGGAGCGAAGCCGGTCGCGTCCTCGAGCTGGAAGCTCGAGCACTCGCACACGACCGTCGCCTCCTGGTCGACGGCGCCGACGAGCGCGGCGACCGGCCTGCCGACGTTGCCGGCGACGGCGACCGGCTCTCCGGCGCCGCGGAAGAGGTGGCCCAGCCACTCCACCGTCGTCGTCTTGCCGTTGGTCCCGGTGACCGCGAGGAAGCGGTTGGGCAGCGCCCGCCAGGCGAGCTCGAGCTCGCCGATCACCTCGATCCCCCGCTCGAGCGCAGCCGCGACCACCGCCGCCTCCCGGGGCACCCCCGGGCTCTTGACGACGGTCCTCGTCACCTCCAGCTGCGCCAGTCCATCCGTATCCAGGAAGACTTCGACGCCCGCCTCCCCGAGTCCTTCCGCGCCCTCCGGCCGGGCGGCATCGACCGCCCGCACCGTCTCCCCGCGCGCCGCCAGCATGCGCGCCGCCGCCTGCCCCGAGCGCGCCAGCCCGACGACCAGGAACGGGCCGGCCGGGAGCGGCGGGCGGACCTCCTTGGCGGGGATCAGGTTCACATAACGATGATTCCGCCTTCGGGCCCCGACCCCTGCCTCGACCCGCAGCCCGTCCCGAGCCTGACCGCCGTCCTCGACGAGCTGCTCGCCTCGGTGGATGGCGCCTCGGGGCTCAGCGGCCGATCGACTGCTGGTACAGCGCGAAGCCGATGCCGGAGCAGACGGCGGCGATGATCCAGAAGCGCAGCATGATCTTCGTCTCCGACCAGGCCATCATCTCGAAGTGGTGGTGCAGGGGCGCCATCAGCAGGATGCGGCGGCGGAAGGCCTTGAAGGAGAAGACCTGGAGCAGAACCGAGAGCGCCTCGATCACGAAGATGCCGCCGATGATGATCAGGAGGACCTCCGTCTGGGTCATCACCGCGAGCGCGCCGATCGCCCCGCCGAGGCCGAGCGAGCCGGTGTCGCCCATGAAGATCGAGGCCGGGAAGGCGTTGAACCAGAGAAACCCGATGCAGGCGCCGACCAGGCAGGAGGAGAGCAGCGCCAGGTCCTGCTGCTCGCCGGCGATGAAGGCGATCGCCGTGTAGGTGAGGAGGACGATCGCACAGGAGCCCGCGGCGAGGCCGTCGAGGCCGTCGGTCAGGTTGACCCCGTTCGAGGTGCCGGCGATGACGAGGAAGACGAGCACGAAGTAGAGGACCGGCCCGAGGTAGACGCTGGCCTCGCCGATACGGAGGTGGAGCACCGGTTCCAGCCCGACCTCGTGCCGCGCCACCCACCAGAGGAGCAGCGCCAGCAGCAGCTGCCCCAGCAGCTTCCAGCGTCCCGGCAGGCCGAGCGAGCGCCGTTTGACGATCTTGATGTAGTCGTCGGCGAAGCCGAGCGCGGCGCAGCCCAGGGCGACCCCGAACACGGCCAGGCTCTGGGCATCGCGGTCGGAGAGGACGAGGTAGGGGACGCAGATCGAGGCGAAGACGATGAGGCCGCCCATCGTCGGCGTGCCCGCCTTGGTCATGTGGCCCTGGGGGCCGTCCTCGCGGATGTTCTGGCCGAACTCGCGCACCCGCAGGTATTCGATGAATCTCGGACCGAGGAAGATGCAGATCAGCATCGCCGCCATGCCGGCGATCAGGACGACGCCCATGGCTAGGCGCCGCCCCTGTTCGCGGGAGGCGAAGAGGGATCGGCTGGAAACTCGCCTCCGGCTCCGCGTCCGGGGGCGGCTCGCAGGTCCGTCAGCGCCTCGGCGACGTGCTCCATCCCCACCGAGCGGGAGCCCTTGACGAGGATCGCGTCGCCCGCTTCGAGCTGCGCGGCCAGCAGCTCGGCCGCCTCGCCCGGGTCGGCGACGAGCTCGTCGGGGTCGTAGTCGCGCGCCAGCTCCCCGACGCCGATCACGAGATCGATGCCGTGGGCGCGGGCGTGGGCGCCGACCTCGCGGTGGTAGCCGGGCGCGTCGGTCCCCAGCTCCCCCATTTCGCCCAGCACGGCGACGGTCCGCTGCGCTCCGAGGCTGGCGAGATGGTCGAGCGCCGCGCGCATCGACACCGGGTTGGCGTTGTAGCAGTCGTTCACCAGGACGATCCCGTCGCCGAGGTCGAGACGCTCGCCACGGAAGCGGGAGAAGCCTATGCTCGCAGCGCCGTCGGCCATCTCGGCGGGCGCTGCCCCCAGCGCGACCCCGGCGCCGACGGCGGCGAGGGCGTTGGTCAGGTTGTGCGCCTCGGTGAAGGGAAAGTGGAAGAGCTGGGATCCGGCCGGGGATTCGATCAGCGCTTCGGTGACGCCCTCCTCGCGGTGCACCTCGCCGGCGCGGATGTCTCCGCCGGGGCCGAACCGCAGCGTCCGCAGCCCCGCCCGCCTGAGGTGGGACTCGAGCTCTCCCCCGTCGACCGGGACGACCGCGGTCCCTCCCGCCGGCAGCGCGTCGAGGATCTCGGCCTTCGCCGCCGCGATCGCGGCCACCGAGCCGAGCAGCTCGATGTGGACCGGGCCGACGTTGGTGATCACCGCGACGTCGGGCTCGGCGATCGCCGCCAGCTCGGCGATCTGGCCGGCGCCGCGCATCGCCATCTCGAGGACCATGCGCTCGGTGCCGTCAGGCGCTTCCAGCACCGTCAGCGGCAGCCCGATCTCGGTGTTGAGGTTCTCGCGGTTGGCATGGACCCGGCCCGGCAGCAGCGCGCGGGTGATGTCCTTGACGGAGGTCTTGCCGACCGATCCGGTCACCCCCACGACCTGGGCCCCGAGCGCGCGCCGCTGC
>JBLNAC010000376.1:0-5942 GCA_050259155.1 Syntrophothermus sp. | reverse complement strand
GGCGCGGGAGGCGGCGCCCGGCTCGCGGCCGCGCGGCCGGGCCGGGCTCAGCTCAACCCGCTGAAGACGGAGGCGAAGGCCGGCGCCCGTTCGCCCGCGCGCCTGCGGGCGTTGGCGAAGGCCTTGGCCTTCGTCGCGCCGATCCCGGAGATGTAGACGCCGCTCTTCTTCTTTACGACCGCACCCCAGCCGTTGAAGACCCAGAGCGCCGACTTGCAGTGCGGATCGCCGCACCGGTTCTTGGCCGCCTGCTTGGCCGCCTGGGCCGTCGCCTTGCCGGCGACGATCCCGACCGCGCCCGTTTCCGGGTCGATCGCGATCGAGCCCCAGTAGGCCTGCGCGGCAGCGGGCGCGGCCAGCGCGAGCGTCAGCGCCGCGGCGAGGGCGAGGAGGCTGCGGCGTGGGCGCATGGCGGTCTTCTACCACGCGACCGACGGCGGCGCCAGTCGCGGCCGGTCGCCCGCGGCTCTCAGGCCTTCGGCAGGGCGAAGAAGGCGACGGCCGAGAAGTGGGCGACGGCGGCCGCGATCACGAACAGGTGGAAGACCTCGTGGTAGCCGAAGACCGCCGGGTTCGGATTCGGCCTCTGCGTCGCGTAGACGACGGCCCCCGCCGTGTAGAGGACGCCGCCGGTGATCACCAGCAACGAGCCCGCTACGCCCAGGGCGGACCAGAGGGCCGGGAAGGCGACGACGGCGACCCAACCCAACGCCACGTAGCTCAACGCCGACGCCCATTTCGGGTGATCGATCCAGACCGTCTCGAAGACCGCCCCGGCGATGGCCCCGGCCCAGACGACGACCAGGATCGCCGTCGCCAGGGGCCCCTGCAGCACGAGAAGGGCGAAGGGCGTATAGGTGCCGGCGATGAGGAGGAAGATCATCGAGTGGTCCAGCCGCCGCATCCACAGCCGCGCGCGCGGCCGGCGCCATTCGACGCGGTGGTAGAGGGCGCTGCAGCCGAACAGGGCCGAGAGGCTGACCGCGTAGATCGCGACGGCCAGCGTCGCCCGCGGCGTCTTCGCCAGCAGGATCAGCGCCGCGCCGAAGCCGAGAGAGAGGAAGAACGCCCACTCGTGGGAGACCCCGCGCAGCTTCGGCTTCACCGCGGCGACCGCGTCGGCGGTCGCCTCGCGCGCGGCGCTGGCGCGATCGCCGACGGCCTCCCGCGCGGCGCTGGCGCGCTCGCCCATCACCTCGCGCGCGGCGCTCGCCCGTTCGCCGATCCTCTCGGCGCCCCTGCGAAGGTCGTCGACCATGCCTACAGGGTACCGCGAAGGCGCTTGCCCGAATTTGCGGACTGTCAGAATGCGAGGAGGATTTTCGGGCGGCCTCGCAGCGCTAGTTTGCCCGCTCGCCCCGCATTTTCGGCGCGAGTTCCGTCCGACCCGGAGGCAATCCTCCTCTGTTACCCCTGAAAGTCGCTGCGAGAGGAGATTCTTGATGTCCAAGGCCGCAACTGCCAGTCCCGCGAACGGTCTCCAGGGCCTCTCCGTAGAGCGACGTTTCTCCACCCCGGGCGTGCATCCGTTCGACCAGGTCGAGTGGGAGATCCGCGACGCGGTGATCGGCAATCCCGAGAGCCCCGCGTTCGAGCAGCGGGGGGTCGAGTTCCCGAAGACGTGGTCGCAGAACGCGACCAACATCGTCGCCCAGAAGTACTTCCGCGGCAAGCTCGGCAGCCCCGAGCGCGAGAGCTCGGTGAAACAGACGATCGGCCGCGTCGCCGGCACGATCGCCGACTGGGGGCGCGAGGGGGGCTACTTCGCCTCCGCCGAGGACGCCGACGCCTTCGAGATGGAGCTGACCGCGATCCTGCTCAACCAGAAGGCGGCCTTCAACTCCCCGGTCTGGTTCAACGTCGGCTTCGAGGAGAAGCCGCAGTGCTCGGCCTGCTTCATCCTCAGCGTCGAGGACACGATGGAGTCGATCCTCGACTGGAACACCAAGGAGGGGATGATCTTCCGGGGCGGCTCCGGCTCGGGGATCAACCTCTCGAACATCCGCGGCTCCGTCGAGCACCTCTCCAAGGGCGGCCTAGCCTCCGGCCCGGTCAGCTTCATGCGCGGCGCCGACGCCTGGGCGGGCACGATCAAGTCGGGCGGCAAGACACGGCGGGCGGCGAAGATGGTCGTCCTCGACGTCGACCACCCCGACATCGAGGACTTCATCTGGTGCAAGGCCAAGGAGGAGGAGAAGGCGCAGGCCCTTGCCGAAAAGGGCTTCGACATGTCCATCGACGGCGAGGGCTTCACCTCGATCCAGTACCAGAACGCCAACAACTCGGTGCGGGTCACCGACGGGTTCATGGAGGCGGTCGAGGCGGGCGACGATTGGCACCTGACCGCCCGCACCAGCGGCGAGTCGACGAAGACGCTCGACGCGCGCGACCTGATGAACCAGATCGCCGACGCCGCCTGGCGGTGCGCCGATCCGGGCGTCCAGTACGACACCGTGATCAACCGCTGGCACACGTGCCCCGAGTCGGGCCGTATCAACGCCTCCAACCCGTGCAGCGAGTACATGCACGTCGACGACTCCGCCTGCAATCTCGCCTCGCTCAACCTGATGAGGTTCCGCCGCGAGGACGGGAGCTTCGACGTGGCGGACTTCGAGCACGCCGTCGACATCGTCTTCCTCGCCCAGGAGATCCTCGTCGGCTTCTCCTCCTACCCGACCGAGCAGATCGGCGAGAACGCCCGGCGCTTCCGCCAGCTCGGCCTCGGCTACGCGAACCTCGGCGCCCTGCTGATGGCCGACGGCCTCCCCTACGACTCCGAGGCCGGCCGCAACGTCGCCGCCGCGATCACGGCGCTGATGACCGGCCGCGCCTACCGCCAGTCGGCGCGGATCGCCGCCGAGGCGACCGGGCCCTACGACGAGTACGAGCGCAACCGGCAGCCGCACAACGGCGTCATGCGGATGCACCGGGACGCCGCCTACGACGTCGACCCGACCGGGATCAAGGGAGACCTGCTCGAGGCGGCCCAGCGGGCGTGGGACGAAGCGGTCGAGCTCGGCGAGCGGCACGGCTACCGCAACGCCCAGGCGACGGTGCTGGCGCCCACCGGGACGATCAGCTTCCTGATGGACTGCGACACGACCGGGATCGAGCCCGACTTCTCGCTGGTCAAGTACAAGGAGCTCGTCGGCGGCGGTCAGATGACGATCGTCAACCGCTCGGTGCCGCTGGCGCTGCGCACCCTCGGCTACTCGGAGTCGGAGATCGACCAGATCGACGCCTACATCGCCGAGAAGGGCACGATCATCGGCGCGCCCGGATTCAAGGACGAGCATCTGCCGGTGTTCGACGTCGCGGTCGGTGAGCGGGCGATCTCCCACACCGGCCACATCGACATGATGGCGGCGACCCAGCCGTTCCTCTCCGGGGCGATCTCGAAGACCGTCAACATGCCGCAGTCGGCGACGGTCGGGGACATCGCCGACGCCTACATGCGCGGCTGGAAGGGCGGTCTCAAGGCGCTGGCGATCTACCGCGACGGGTCGAAGACGGCGCAGGCTCTCCGCACCGACGCCCAGGAGGAGAAGCGGGCCGCGGCGGAGGTCGAGATGGCCACGCCGGTGCGCAAGAAGATGCCTCGCGAGCGCGAATCGATCACCCACAAGTTCTCGATCGGCGGTCACGAGGGCTACATCACCGCCGGGAAATACGAGGACGGGACGGTGGGCGAGATCTTCCTCACCGACATCGGCAAGGAGGGCTCGACGATGCGGGGGCTGCTCAACGCCTTCGCCACCGCGATCTCGCTGGGCCTCCAATACGGGGTGCCGCTCGAGACCTTCGTGCGCAAGTTCAGCTACATGCGCTTCGAGCCCGAGGGGATGACCCAGAACCCGGAGATCCCGTTCGCCAAATCGATGCCGGACTACATCATGCGCTGGCTCGCGAGCCGCTTCATCGACGACGTCGAAACGCTCGAGGAACTCGGGATCATGACCAAGGAGGTCCGCAGCAAGAAGGAAGCGGAGACCTCGCAGCTGGGCCTCGGGATCGCCACCGACACCGCCGGACCCGCCAACGGGGGCAATGGCGGCAACGGCGAGGCCAAGCCGGGCAGCGGGAGCGTCCCCGCCGCGGCCGCCTTCACCGAAACTCCTCCGGTCCGCCCGGCGAGGATGCAGGGCCTGGAGCTCGGGCCGGCCTGCGAGCAATGCGGCGGCATGATGCAGCGGACGGGCAGCTGTTACACGTGTCCCTCCTGCGGCAACAACACCGGCTGCGGCTGAGGCCGTAGGCACGGCGCGGCGCCGCACCCGCGGCTTCGCGTCGTGCATAGCACTGCCGCTCCGCCGCGTTGACGGCTCCGAGCGGCACCAACATCTCGGCCGACGGACGTGACATGGATGTGTGACGTCTTTCGTGTGCTCCGGTGTAGAGTCCTGGCCGCGTGGCCAGGCCGCCGAAACTCCCGACCCGCCTCGAGCACCGGCTCCTGAAATCGGCCTGCGGGCTGTCGCCGCGGACGCAGCGGGTGCTGTTCGGGCGCCCGCCGAAGATCGACGGACAGACGCTCGCGAGCGACGTCCACGTCCTGATCAAGATCGCCAAGGCCGCCGGGAACCGCTCCTACACGAACGGCCTGCCGCCGCGGGAGGCGCGCGAGCTGACGCGGCTCGGCGCCGCCGCCGCGCGGTCGCCGCGCCCGGTGCCGATGGCGCGCATCGAAGCTCTCGAGATCCCAACCTCGGCCGGGCCGCTGCGCGGCCGCCACTACGTTCCGCGCGGCATTCCCGGCGGGACGCGGCCGCCGCTGCTCGTCTACTACCACGGCGGCGGCTGGGTCATCGGCGACCTCGACACCCATGACTCGACCTGCCGCTTCCTCGCCGCCGCGGCGGGGATCGCGGTGCTCTCCGTCGACTACCGCCTGGCGCCCGAGCATCCCTTCCCCGCCGCGATCGAAGACGCCTGGAGCGCGTTCGCGTGGGCGACCGAGAACGCCGCGGCGCTCGGCGCCGACCCGGCCCGCGTCGCGGTCGGCGGCGACTCGGCGGGCGGCAACATGGCCGCCGTCGTCTCCCGTCGAGCCCGCGACCAGGGCGGCCCCATACCGGCTATGCAGCTCCTCATCTACCCCGTCGCCGACTCCGCCGAGGACCCGCGCTCGCGGCTGCTCTTCGCCCACGGGTTCATGCTGACCAAGGCCGACATGGACCACTTCGAGCGCTACTACATCGGCCCGGGCACCGACCTCGACGATCCCGACATCTCGATCCTCAAAGCGCCCGACCTCTCCGGGCTCGCTCCCGCCTACGTCGCGACAGCCGGCTTCGACCCCCTCCGCGACGAGGGCGAGGCCTATGCGATCAGGATGCAGGAGGCTGGCGTGCGGGTGGCGCTCCGCCGCTACCCGGGGTTGATCCACGGCTTCGCCAACCAGACCGACGTCAGCCGCTCCTCGCGCGCGGCGATGTTCGAGATTGCGGGGGCCCTGCGGATGGGCCTGGCCGCTGCTCAGGCACCGGTGAGCAGCCTGACGCGATAGCGGCGCAGGGCGATCGCCGCCCAGATCAGCTCCACCACCCCGAACGGCCAGGCGCCCGCCAGGAATCCGTACAGGCTCGAGAGCAGGCAGCCGACGGCGAAGCCGAGCACGTACCCGGGCGCGCGGCGCTCGAGCGCGTACATGACCATCATGAAGGTCACGGCCGCGGCGCCGAACAGCGTCAACATCCCCGCCAGTCTTACCCTTCCGCCGGTCTGAAGCGGAAGATTGGCCGGGATGCCAGCAGAGCCGGGCAACGGGCCCGGGCGCGAGGTCGCCCGTCGCCACATCGAGGAGCACGCGCTCGCCGAGGCGGCGCGGATCGAGCGGATGTCGCGGATCCGCGAGTTCGTGCTCGGCGCCCAGGACGGCCTTCTGGTCCCGCTCGGCGTCGTCACCGGGATGGCCGCCGCCAATCCCGGCCGGGCGGTGATCC
>JBLNAC010000375.1:0-9357 GCA_050259155.1 Syntrophothermus sp. | reverse complement strand
CTCGATGCGGGCAAGGGCAGCTACGAGCTGACCGGGCTGACCGACGAGGACATCATCGGGCGGCCCGTGAGCGAGGTCCTCGGTCTCGACTGGATCGACCGGGGCGAGGGGGGCGAGGCCGCCGACGTCAACCGGGACGGCGTCACCGACCCGATCGAGACCTCGCTCGAGTGGGGGGTCCGCTCGCTCGGCAAGCGCGTCTCGGTCAACGCCGAGGGCGACCTGCCGGCCAAGGCGGTGGCCGACGTGTTTCCCGCCTACGACGACGACGGCGGCCTGCTGCTCGTCCTCACTCCGGAGGGCTGAGGCATGGGCTCCCGGCGCCGGCACCTCTTCGTCCTCCTCTTCGTGCTGGCGCTGGTCGCGATCTCGCTCGTGATCATCGCCCAGAAGGAAACGAAGCTCGGCCTCGACCTGCAGGGCGGCCTCGAGCTCGTCTACGAAGGCCAGCCGACGGGGACGGCGACGACGGTGTCCGGGGAAGACATCGAAGAGTCGATCAGCATCATCGAAAAGCGGATCAACAGCCTCGGTGTCTCCGAGTCCGAAGTCGCGCGGCTGGGGGACAAGGGGATCACCGTCTCGCTGCCCGGGGTCACCGACGCCAACCGCGCCGCCGAACAGGTCGGCACCACCGCGCAGCTCTACTTCTACGACTGGGAGCCGAACCTGATCGGGCCCCAGCGGGTGATCGCCGGCCGGCCCGGCCGCGAACCGCCGAAAGCGGCGATCGAAGCGTCCGAACGACGCTGGAAGGAAGCCGGCCGCAACGTCAAGAGCACCGAGAGCCAGCAGCTGATCTACGCCGGCGCCTACCCCAACGCCTACCAGGCGGCGCTGCTCGCCTCCGAACAGGAACCGGTCGAAAACTGCGAAACCTGCTCGGTCGCCAAGCCCCGCTTCTACCTGTTCGAAAAGGCCGCTCCGCACAAGCTCCTGGCCGGGCCCGAGCTGACCGAAAAGGACCTCTACGTGAGCCCGACCGGGGAAAGGATCCCGAAGAACGGGATCGTCGTCGAAGTCCCCGCGGGCACCGTCCTCGTCTCCGAATACCCGACCGACGAAAGCGGCAGCTTCGACGAAACCGCGCAGCCCGGCTGGTTCGCGATCAGGGACAGGCCGGCGCTGTCGGGCAACGACATCACCAATCCCAAGCAGGAATACCAGCCGGGCACGGGCGAACCGAACGTCGTCTTCGGCTTCACCGACAAGGGCAAGGAAGCGTTCCATGACGTAACCCGCCAGATCGCCCAGCGGGGTCAGGCGAACGCGATCGGCCCGGTCAGCAACCAGGAAGCGGCGGCGCTCTCCGGCCACTTCGCGATCGTCCTCGACAACGAAGTCAAGTCGCGGCCGATCATCAACTTCGCCGAAAACCCAGACGGGATCGACGGCCGCAACGGCGCCCAGATCTCCGGCGGCTTCAACAACGAAAGCGGCCTCTCCCAGGCGCAGGAACTGGCGACGACGCTCCAGATCGGCGCCCTGCCGATCAACCTCAGGCTGATCAGCGAGTCGCAGGTCTCGGCGACGCTCGGCTCCCAGGCGCTCCACGACGGCGTCAAGGCCGGGATCATCGGCCTCGCCCTCGTCGTCATCTTCCTCCTCGTCTACTACCGCTTCCTCGGGCTGGTCGCGTCGATCGCGCTCGCCGCCTACGGGATCATCTTCTTCGCCCTCATCGACCTGATCCCGATCACGCTGACGCTGCCGGGGATCGCGGGGCTGGTGCTGACGATCGGCGTCGCCGCCGACTCCAACATCGTCATCTTCGAGCGAATAAAGGAGGAGGTGCGAGCGGGGCGCTCGATGTCGAGCGCGATCGCCGCCGGCTACAAACGGGGGATCGCGACGATCGTCGACGCGAACGTCGTCACCCTCCTGACCGCCTTCATCCTCTTCGTCCTCGCCACCGCGGGGGTCAAGGGCTTCGCCTTCACCCTCGGGGTCGGCACCATCGTCTCGCTGCTGACGGCCGTCGTCTTCACCCAGGCGCTGCTCGGCAGCATGAGCCATTCGCGGCTGCTGCGATCGCCGAGCGCGCTCGGCGCTTCCGGCCAGGGAATGCGCTGGCGCTTCGACTTCATGGGGGCGAGCCGGTGGTTCTTCACGATGTCGGGGGTGATCCTGCTGATCGGCGCCTTCGCGCTGGCGACGAAGCAGCTCAACTTCGGCATCGACTTCGAGTCCGGCACCAGGATCAAGGTGGCGCTGGCGCAGCCGACCACCGAGGAAGGCGTGCGGGAAAGCCTCGCCGCGGTCGGCATCAGCGGCGAGGAGGTCCAGCAGGTCTCGGACCCGGTGCTGGGCGAAAACGTCTTCCAGATCCAGTCCAACCAGCTCGAACCCGAAGAGGTGAAAACCGCGCGGGTGGCGCTGGGCAAGGACTTCGGCGTCGTCCAGAACGGCTTCGAAAGCACCAGCGTCGGCCCGACCTTCGGCAAGCAGGTCGCCGAAAACGCCCTCAAGGCCCTGATCTTCTCGCTGCTGGTGATCTGCGCCTACATCGCGCTCAGGTTCGACCCGAAGTTCGCGGTGCCGGTGCTGATCGCGATCTTCCACGACGTCCTGATCACCGCCGGCGTCTACTCGCTGACCGGGAAAGAGGTGACGAGCGGCACGGTGGCCGCCTTCCTGACGATCCTCGGCTACTCGATATACGACACGATCATCGTCTTCGACCGAATACGCGAGAACGTGCCGCGGATGCCGCGGGCGGCGTTCTCGCAGATCGTCAACCGATCGATGAGCGAGGTGCTGAGCCGCTCGCTTGCGACCAGCTTCTCGACCCTGCTCGCGATCACCTCGCTGCTCGTCTTCGGCGGGGCGACGCTGAAGGACTTCGCGTTCGCGATGCTGGTCGGGATCGTCTCCGGAACCTACTCGTCGATCTTCATCGCCTCCCCGGTCCTGACGGCGTGGAAGGAACTCGAGCCGGGCTTCATCCGCCGGCGCCTGCGCATCGCCGAAGTAGAGGGCGGCGCCGTGCCCGCCTTCGCCGACGAGGAGCAGAACGCCCTGCTGGCCGCCGACGACCGCGCCGAAGGGGAGGGCGCCGAGGAGGCGGCGGCCCCCGGGAAGGCGGTCGGCGCCGACCGGCAGGCCGCCGCGGAGCCGCGGGCCGAGGCGGTCGCCACGGCCGAGCGCCCCGGCGAGGGCAACGGCGGCGACCCGGCGCAGCGGACCACCCCCGCCGAGGAGGCCTCCGCCGAGCGCCGGGCTCGGAACGAGGCGCGCCGCGCCCGCCGGCAGCAGCGCCGCAAGCACGGGAGGAACCGCTGATGGCGATCCTGGTCTTCTTCACGATGGGCATCGCCCTCTGGCACTTCACCGTCTTCCTGCCCGAGCACTTCTGGCAGGGGATCATCGGCGCCTTCATCGGCTCGGTCCTCGGCGCGGTCGTCTTCGGGCTGATCGTGCAGGAGATCAGCGGGAAAACGCTCGGCGACACCGATCTCGGCACCGCGCTGACGGCGATCCCCGGCACCGCGATCGGGCTCGCGATCGTCTACGCGATCGGGCTGCGCCAGCGCCGCCGGCTCGCATAGACGGCCGCGAGCGCCGCGGCGATTCCCCGGCGGGTGACCCTTTCGCCGATTCCACAAGGCCCTCCGGCTGGCCGCATCAGAGGAAACGACTTTCGCGACGCGCTCCCCTCGCCGCTTGCGACATTGACCCCACCAGGAGCGGGAGAATGTCGCGAGCGCGGCTGAGAGGGAGGGGGACGACACCGACATCGGCTCGACGGTGCTGGCAGACGCCGCCGCTTTGCGGTTGCGCCGCCCCGCGTCTCGCCCACCGGGCGCCGAGGGGCGTGGGACCGGTCATCCGCCCCGCCGGTCGCCTCCTCCGCGCGAGCGCGGGAATCCGCCGCCGCGGCTCCTAGCCTGGGCTCGTGCCCGGACACCTCAAGGCCTTCGAAGCAGAGCCCTACGAGTACGCCGACGTGCGCGCCGTCGCCGACGCCCTCGCCCTCTCGGACCCGGTCGCGGTCACCCTCGTGCGGCGCGGACACCGCACCCCCGAGCAGGCCCGCGCCTTCCTCGCCGCCGACGAGTCGCACCCGCCCGCGGCCTTCGCCTCGATGGGCGCCGTCGTCGAGCGGGTGCGGGCCGCGATCCAGGCGAGGCGCCGGGTTACCGTCCACGGCGACTTCGACGTCGACGGCGTCTGCGCGACCGCGGTGACCGTCTCCTGTCTGCGGGAGCTGGGCGCCGACTGCGACTGGTTCATCCCCGACCGCCTCGCCGACGGCTACGGCCTGACAGCCGCCAACGTCGAGCGGCTCGCGGCACGTGGGACCTCCTTGCTGCTCACGGTCGACTGCGGCATCACCGCGGTCGCTGAGGTGGAGCTCGCCCGTCGGCTGGGCATGGAGGTGATCGTCACCGACCACCACCAGCCGGCCGCGAAGCTCCCCGACTGCCCGATCCTGCACCCGTCACTCTCCGGCTACCCGTTCGAGCATCTCTGCGGCACGGCCGTCGCCTGGAAGCTGGCCTCGGCGGTAAGGGCGGCGTCGCGGGAGGGGTCGCCGGGCGCGCCTTCGCGCGGAGTTCCCGGCGACCCCGCCGACGGCGCCGCCGACAACCGCGATCTCGACCTGGTGGCGCTGGCGACGGTCGCCGACGTGGTTCCCCTGCTTGGGGAGAACCGATCCTTGGTGAAGCGCGGATTGACCGAGGCGCGGCGGGCAAGGCGGGTGGGCCTGCGGGCGCTGTTGGCGGCGGCCAGGTGCGAGCCGGCGAGCCTGGACGAGGGCGACCTGGCGTTTCGGCTGGCGCCGCGGATCAACGCCGCGGGCAGGCTGTACCGGGCGGACGCCGGGGTCGAGCTGCTGCTGACCGAGGATCCGGCCCGGGCCGAGCAGATCGCGATCGAGCTGAGCCGCGCCAACGCCGAGCGCCGGGCGACCGAGCGCGAGGTCGACGCCGCCGCCGAGGCGAGCTTGCGCGAGCTGCCCGAGAACCTGCGGCAGGCGCCGGGCCTGGTGCTGGCGGGCGAGGACTGGCACCCGGGGGTGATCGGGATCGTCGCCTCGCGGCTCGCCGAGCGCCACAACCGCCCCGTCGTGGTCGTCTCCCTGGACCCCGGCGGCGAGGGCCGCGGCTCCGGCCGGGGCATCCCCGGGTTCGACCTGCTCGCGGCGCTGGAGGCCTGCGCCGAGCACCTGCAGGGCTTCGGCGGCCACCGCGCCGCCGCCGGCCTGACGCTGCGGGCAAGGGACCTCGATGGCTTTCGCCGTGCGTTCGCAGCCCACGCGGCCGCCGTCCTGCGCCCCGAGGACCTGCGCTGCACGGAGCGTGTCGACGCGCTCGTCGGAGGGGTGGGCCTCGGCCTCGGGCTCGCCGAGGAACTCGAGAGGCTGGCCCCCTTCGGCGCCGGCAACCCCGGTGTGCGGCTGCTCGTCCCTTCGGCGAAGGTGAGCGACGTGCGGACGATGGGCCAGGAGGGCAGGCACGCCCGGTTCAGCCTGCACAGCGGCTCCCATCGAGCCCTCGGCGTCGCCTTCGGTCGCCCCAGCCTCGGCGTCGAGGAGGGCGAGCCGGTCGACGCCACCGTCCGCCTCGAGATCAACCACTGGAACGGATCGGTCGAGCCCCGCGTCGTGCTGCGGGAGCTGTACCCGCTCGGGCGGTCCGGGCGCGTCGAGCGGGAGCGAGGCGGTGACGTCGCGGAGAGAGCGACGAGACGCCCCGAGCACGCCTGCGAGTGCGACGAAGGCGAGTGGTGGGGCCGCTTCGAGGCCGAGCTGGCCCGCGACCCCGGCGAGGACCGTCTCGCCGCCCGGGACGCGCAGGAGCGGCGCGCGCGGGCCGTCGTCCCGCGCCGGGGCTCGCCGCTGGTGGCGATCGCCGAGCTGGTCTCAAGCGGCGCCGGCGTCCTCGCGGTCTGCGCCGACGCCTCGCGGCGGGCGGAGCTCGCCGCGGGCGGCACCGGGCTGGCGCGGTTCAACGGCGGGAGCGCCCGCATCGCCTGCATGCGCTGCGGATCCGGCGCGCTCGCCGCCCTCGCCGAGAGGGCCGGCGGCGGGCTGGCGCTGACCGACTACGCGACGCTCGCCCGCGGCGGCGCGGAGGCTGCCGCGGCCTTCGAGCACGTCGTCCTCGTCGACCCGCCCCCCTCGGAGGCGACCGCGCGGCTCGCGGCCCTGCCCCGGGACAGCTCCACCGCCGCCGCCCGCCCGGGTGCCGGCGCGGAGCCCCCGCCGGGCTACCTCCACCGGCTCTGGGGAGAGGCCGAGCGCGAGTTCGCCCTGGCCTCCGCGGCGGCCCTGGCACCCTCTCGAGAGACGGTCGCCGCCGTCTTCCGCGCGCTGCGCGAGATCGGCGGGGCGTCGGGCCCCGAGCTGCGCCGGGCGCTCGCCGGCGGCGGCGAGCGCCCGCTGCCGCCCGAGGCGGCGGCTCGCTCGCTCCGCGTCCTGCACGAGCTCGAGCTGGTGACGGGGGAGCCGAGTCGCGGCGGCGCCTCGGTCGGGGTCGTATCCTCAGGGAGAACCGACCTGGAGCGCTCGCCGGCGTTCCGTGCCTACAACCGAGAATTCGCGGAGGCCAGACGATTCCTCGCAAGTCACAGACTGCCGTAGAGCATTCCGAGCTCCTCGCCGACCTGTTCGCGGTCGTCGAGGAGTTCGACTCGCCCGCCGAGAGCGTCGGCGACGGCGGCGCCGCCGTCGCCGTGGCGACCATCGACCGCGCCAAGGTCCGGCGCGCCTTCGAGTTCGCCTGCGAGCGCCACGCCGACCAGATGCGGTACTCGGGCGACGAGTTCATCACCCATCCGGTCGGGGTCGCCCAGATCTGCGCCGGCAGGCGGCTCGACACTGAGACCCTCTGCGCTGCGCTCCTCCACGACACCGTCGAGGACACGAGCGCGAGCCTCGACGAGATCCGGGACGAGTTCGGGGAGGAGATCGCCCAGCTCGTCGACGGGGTCACCAAGCTGACCGGGATGACCTTCGAGAGCCGCGACGAGCGTCAGGCCGAGAACTACCGGAAGATGATGGTGGCGATGGCCACCGACGTCAGGGTGATCCTGATCAAGCTGGCCGACCGGCTCCACAACATGCGCACGCTCGGCGCCCTGCCGAAGCAGAAGCAGCTGGCGAAGTCGCACGAGACCCTGGAGATCTACGCGCCGCTCGCCCACCGGCTCGGGATCCACGCGATCAAATGGGAGCTGGAGGACCTCGCATTCGCCACGCTCCACCCGCGCAAGTACGCGGAGATCAAGCAGCTCGTCGCCCAGCAGCGCGAGGAGCGGGAGTCCTATGTCTCCAAGGCTGGCGACTTCCTGGCGGCCGAGCTGGAGCAGGTCGGGATCGAGGCCGAGATCTCGGGCCGCGCCAAGCACTTCTACTCGATCTACACGAAGATGGCGAAGAAGGGCCGCGAGTTCAACGAGATCTTCGACCTCACCGCCATGCGCGTGATCGTCGGCTCGATCAAGGACTGCTACGGGGCGATCGGCGTCATCCACTCGCTCTGGAAGCCGCTGCCGGGCCGCTTCAAGGACTTCGTCGCGATGCCGAAGGCCAACATGTACCAGGCGCTGCACACGACCGTGATCGGCCCCGAGGGCAAGCCGCTGGAGATCCAGATCCGGACCGAGGAGATGCACAAGCTCGCGGAGTACGGGATCGCCGCCCACGTCGCCTACAAAGAGGGCGGCGGCCGGGACCCGCGGCGGGAGAAGATGACCTGGCTGCGCCAGCTGGTCGAGTCCGAGGGCGAACAGGACCCGGCCGAGTTCCTCGAGTCGCTCAAGGTCGACCTGTTCGAAGACGAGGTGTTCGTCTTCACGCCGAAGGGCGAGGTCAAGAGCCTCTCGGCGGGCTCGACCCCGCTCGACTTCGCCTACGCGGTTCACACCGACGTCGGCCACAGCTGCGTCGGCGCCAAGGTCAACGGCAACATCGTGCCGCTGCACTACCAGCTGCGCTCCGGCGACATCGTCGAGGTGCTGACGGCGAAGCAGAAGCGCGCCCCCTCCCTCGACTGGCTCAAGCTCGTCCGCACCAGCCGCGCCCGCAACAAGATCCGCGCCTGGTTCAAAGAGGAGCGGCGCGAGGACGCCGAGCGCGACGGCCGCGAGGGGCTCGAGGACGCCCTGCGCAAGCGCGGGCTGCCGATGCAGAAGGTCGCCGGCTCGCCGCTGCTCGCCGACGTGATCCGCGAGATGGGCTTCCAGAAGGCGACCGACTTCTACATCGCGCTGGGCCAGGGGAAGATCTCGACCAAGACCGCCGCCAACAAGGTGATGCAGCGGCTGAAGGCGGGCGAGGCCGTCGACGAGCGGCCCAGCGGCCTGGTCGGCCCGCGCGAGGACCGCGCCCGCCGCACCAAGGACGCCGCCAACTACGGGATCACGGTCAAGGGCGCCGACAACGTGGCCGTGCGCCTCGCCAAGTGCTGCCGCCCGGTCCCCGGCGACGACATCGCCGGCTACGTCTCCCTCGGCCGGGGGATCACGATCCACCGCGGGGACTGCAAGAACCTGAAGCCGCTGAAAAGGTCGCCGGAGCGCTTCGTCGACGTCAGCTGGGAAGGCGAAAACGAGGCCTCCTACCGGGTCGAGCTTCAGATCGACGCCTACGACCGCACCCGCCTGCTCGAGGACCTGTCGCGGACCTTCGCGGAGGCCGGCATCAACATCATCGGCGCCACCTGCACCACCAACCCGCCGATGGTGAAGAACCGCTTCGTGGTCGAAGTCGGGGACACCGAGCAGCTCAAGCAATGCGTCTCCCGGCTGCGGAACGTCGAGTCCGTGTTCGACGCCTACCGCGTCACGCCCACCGCCTAGATCGGGCGGCCCGCGGATGTCGCTGACCGTCGCAGTCACCGGCCCGACCGGGGAGATCGGGCGACCGCTGCTCGCCGCGCTCGAGCGGCGCGCGGAGGTGGAGACGGTGCGGGGGATGGCGCGGCGCCCCTTCGACCCCCGCGAGGAGGGATGGGAGAAGGTCTCCTACCGGCGGGGCGACATCCTCGATCGAGGCTCGCTGGCGGCGCTCTTCGACGGCGTCGACGTCGCCGTCCACCTCGCCTTCTCGATCTTCGGCGGCCGCGAGGCGACCCGTCGCGTCAATCTGGAGGGATCGCGCAACGTCTTCGAAGCGGCGGTCGCCGCGGGCGTGCGCCGTCTCGTCTACACCTCCTCCGTCGCCGCCTACGGGTTCCACCCCGACAACCCGCAGCCGATCACCGAGGCGGTCCCGCCGCGCGGCAGCGAGAGCTTCTACTACTCGGCCCAGAAGGCCGACCTGGAGGAGGCGCTGGAACGGGCGGTCGCCGGCAGCGACGTCGAGGCCTACGTCTTCCGCCCCTGCCTGGTCGCCGGCCCGCGGGCGACGAT
>JBLNAC010000374.1:0-14191 GCA_050259155.1 Syntrophothermus sp. | reverse complement strand
CGCTTACCGCCGTGACCCGGCTCGACCGCGAGCCGACCGCGTTCCTCATCGACGAGGTCGCCGGCCACATCGGCGACGCGATATCCGGGGTCATCGTCGCCGGTCGCCAGCTCGACCCGGAGCTGCGCGAGCCGCTCGCGCATCTTGCCCGAGCATCGGGCTTTCCGATCCTGGCGGAGCCGACCTCGCAGCTGCGCTGCGGTCCGCACGACCGCTCGCGGGTCGTCGCCGCCTACGACCTCCTGCTGCGCGACGAGCGCTTCGCGCGCTCCGTCGCGCCGGAGCTGGTGCTGCGCTTCGGCGAGATGCCGACCAGCAAGCCGCTGCGCGCCTGGGTCGCGGGCAGCGGCCCCGACCAGATCGTGGTCGATCCGAGCGCGGGCTGGAACGAGCCGGCCAATCGCGCCGCGGCGATCCTCCGCGCCGACCCGACCGAGCTCGCGGCCGGCTGGGCGGTGCGCCTGGAGCGGGAGTCGCGGGGCGAGCCGACCGCCTGGTTGACGGCAGAGGCAGCCGCGCTGGAGGCGATCGAGGCGGAGCTGTCGGGAGGAGCCGCGATCAGCGAGCCGGCGCTTCACCTCGCGCTCGGCCGCGCGCACGCGGACGGCGACCTCGTCTACACGGCCTCGAGCATGCCGATCCGCGATCAGGAGGCGTTCCTGGCGCCGGGGGCGACCGACGCCCTCTTTCTCTGCAACCGCGGCGCCAACGGGATCGACGGGCTCGTGTCCTCGGGGATCGGCGCCGCCCGCGCCAGCGGGCGCCCTACCACGATCGTCACCGGCGACCTCGGGCTCCTCCACGACCTCGGCGGCCTTGCCTCCGTGGGCGAGGTCGAGACCCCGGTGCGGATCGTCGTCATCGACAACGACGGCGGCGGCATCTTCCACTTCCTGCCGCAGGAGGCGGTGCTGGGCCACGACGAGTTCGAGGCCCTGCTCGCGACCCCGCGCGGCGTCGACGTCGCCCGCGCGGCCGCCCTCTTCGGCCTCCCCCATACCCGGCTGGAGACGCTCGCCGACCTCCCCGCGGCCCTCGCCGCCGGCACCGGCCTGATCGAGGTGAAGACCGACCGCAAGGCCAACCTCGCCATACACCGCAAGCTGAGCGACCGCGTCGCCGCCGCGCTGGCCGGGCTCGCCCGCTCCTGAGGGACGGATTCGGGAGGCCCTCGGCGGAGCCTCCCGGCCGTTGCTCCGACGAGGGCCTCGCCGGAGCCGCCCATCCCGGCACGTATACTCAGCGAGGAGCGGCAGCAGCGCCTGCAGCTTGACCTCGGTCTCGGCCAGCTCGGCCGCGGGGTCGGAGCCGGCGACGACGCCGACGCCGGCGTAGAGGTGCGCCTCGCGGTCGCGGAGGAGGGCGCTGCGCAGGGCGACGCAGAACTCGCCGTCCTCGGTGGCGTCCATCCAGCCCACCGGGCCCGCGTACCAGCCTCGATCCATTTCCTCCAGGGCGGCGATCGCCGCGCCGGCCTGGGGCCAGGGCTCGCCGCCGACGGCGGGGGTCGGATGCAGGATGCCGGCCATCTCGATCGCCGAGCGCGGCTCGGCCAGCTGGGCGATCACCGGCGTCGCCAGGTGCTGGATGTTCGCGACCTTGACGATCTCCGGCTCGTCGGCCGCCTCGACCCAGACCGCGTGCGGGCGCAGGGCGCGGACGATCCGCTCGCTGACGATCCGCTGCTCGCGGCGGTCCTTGTCGCTGCGCAGCAGCTGCTCCCCGAGGTGGTCGTCCACCGCGGGGTCGGAGCTGCGCCTGGTCGAGCCGGCGAGGGCCACCGTCGAGACGCCGGCGCCGGAGCGGCGCACGAGGAGCTCCGGGCTGGCGCCGGTGAAGGCGACCTCGGAGGTGCCGCAGCAGAAGCAGAAGCAGGTCGGGAACTGGACCCTCATCGCCCCGAACAGGGCGGCGGGGTCGTGGGCGGAACCGGCCTCGACGATCACCTCGCGTGCCAGCACGACCTTGCTCATCCCGCCGGCGGCGATCCGCTCGGCCGCGGCGGCGACGGCGGCTTCGAAGCTCGCCGGCGGCCGCGCGCTGCGGATCGACGCGGGCGCCGTCGGGTGGGGATCGATCAGCGGCAGCGGCACCTCCGTGCGCAGGCCCGCGAGGCGCGCCCGTGCCGCGGCCTCGATCCGCTCGACGCCGTCGCCAGGGGCGACCAGCGCGTTGACCGTGAGGAAGGAGCGCCCGGCGCTGCGAGAGAGCGACAGCTCGGGCAGCGTCAGCGACGCCGGCGCCAGCGAGGACCAGGGCGGGGTGCCGCCGCCTTCGGGGTCGAAGGCGAAGCCGCCGAGCCAGACGGGCCCGGCGCCTGCGGGCAGCCCGCGGGGCTCGTCGACGACCGCGTCGCGGCCGACCCCCGCGACCGCGGCGGCGAGGTCGCGGAAGCGGCCCTCCCCGCGGGACGTCGCCTCGTGCGCCGCTCCCAGCCCGGCCACCGCGAAGCCGCGATCGGGCTGCTCCCAGCAGAACCAGCGATCGGACGCCAGTCGCGAGGCGAAGACCGTCGCGCAGGGGTCTGCGACATCGACCTCGGCGGTGACGCTGACCAGCCTTCTCCCGCGCCCCTCCCCCGGTCTCTCGGCGGCTGCCGTGAAGCGGCCGAGCAGGGAGTCGAGCGCCGCGCCCTGGATCAGTCGGACCCTCTCGAGATCGCGATCTCTCCCGTCCGCACCATTTCGACCAGCCCGTGGGGGCGGACCATCCGCTCGAAGGCCTCGATCTTGTCGGCCGAGCCGGTGACCTCGATCGTCATCGTGCGGCGGGCGACGTCGACGATTTTGGCGCGGAAGATCTCGGCGAACTGGATGATCTCGGCCCGGTTCTCGACCGCCGAGGAGACCTTGAACAGCGCCATCTCGCGGGCGACGGTCTCCTCCGGCTCCATGTCGCGGATCTTGAGCACGTTGATCAGCTTGTGTAGCTGCTTGGTCACCTGGTCGATCGGGTGGACGGCGCCGTCGAGGGTGAGGGTGATCCGCGAGATGCTCGGGTCGTCGGTCGGCCCGACCGCGAGCGTGTCGATGTTGAATCCGCGGCGCGAGAAGAGGCCGGCGACGCGAGCCAGGACGCCTGGCTTGTTCTCGACCAGGATCGAGAGGATGTGCTTGCGGCCGCTGAGCTGGCCCGGGACGTGCAGGTCCTCGAGCTTGACGGCCTGGGGCGTTCCCGCCTCCATCAGCGCACCGCCCTCGGCGCCTCGACCATGTCGCGGGCGGCGTTGCCCGGCGGGATCATCGGGTAGCAGTTCTCCTCGGCGCGGACGCGGACGTCGAGCAGCACCGGCCCCTCGTCCCGCAGCGCCTCGACCATCGCGCCCTCGAGCTCGTCGGCGCTGTCGCAGCGCATCCCCCTGGCGCCGAACGCCTCGGCGAGCTTCTCCCAGTCGGGGCTGCCGGTCATGTCGACGGCGCTGTAGCGCCGGTCCCAGAACAGCTCCTGCCACTGGCGGACCATCCCCATGTAGCCGTTGTTCATCAGGAAGACCTTGACCGGGATCTCCTCGGTGACGGCGGTCGCCAGCTCCTGGATGTTCATGATCAGGCTGCCGTCGCCGGCGACGCAGACGACGGTCTCCTCCGGGCAGGCGACCTTGGCGCCGATCGCCGCCGGCAGGCCGAAGCCCATCGTCCCCAGGCCGCCCGAGTTGATCCAGCGCCGCGGCTTCTCGAACCCGTAGTACTGCGCGGTCCACATCTGATGCTGGCCGACGTCGGAGGTGACGATCGCGTCGCCGCCGGTCGCCCGGTGCAGCGCCTCGATCATGAACTGCGGCTTGATCTCTCCATCCTTGCCGGGCTCGTAGTAGAGCGGGTGCTCGCGCTGCCAGCCGCGGATCGTCTCCCACCAGGCGTCGAGGCGGCTCGCGTCGGTCTGCAGCGCCCGGTACTCGCGGGTCAGCTTCGGCAGCACCTGCTTGACGTCGCCGACGATCGGGATGTGGGCGCCGACGTTCTTGGAGATCTCCGCCGGGTCGATGTCGACGTGGATCACCTTCGCGTGCGGCGCGAACTCGGAGAGCTTGCCGGTGATCCTGTCGTCGAAGCGGGCGCCGATCGCGACGATCAGGTCCGCTTTGTCCATCGCGTAGTTGGCGGTGAAGGTGCCGTGCATCCCGAGCATGCCCAGCCACTGGTCGCTGGATGCCGGGAAGGCGCCCAGCCCCATCAACGTCGAGGTGACCGGGAAGCGGTCGGAGCCGGCCAGCTCGCGCAGCTCCTCGGAGGCGTTGCCGTTGATCACGCCGCCGCCCGTGTAGAGGATCGGCCGACGGGCGTTCGCCATCGCCTTGGCGGCGATCCGGACCTGCTTGATATTGCCCTCGGTGGAGGGCTTGTAGCCGGGCAGCTCGACCGGCTCGGTGCGCGGCTCGTAGTCGATGTCGGCGCGCGAGAGGTCCTGCGGGATATCGAGCAGCACCGGCCCCGGGCGCCCGGTGGAGGCGATGTGGAACGCCTCGTGGACGTACTCCGGGATCTGGCGCGGGTCGGTGACCTGGAAGGAGTGCTTGACGAAGGGCAGGGTGGCGCCGAGCACGTCGGCCTCCTGAAAGCCGTCGGTGCCGATCAGCTCGGTTTTCACCTGGCCGGTGATGAACACCGTCGGCACCGAGTCGAGCATCGCGTCGGCGATCGCCGTGATCAGGTTGGTCGCGCCGGGCCCGGAGGTGGCGAAGGCGACCCCGACGCGGCCCGAGGCCTTCGCGTAGCCCTCGGCGGCGTGGCCGGCGCCCTGCTCGTGCCGGGCCTGGATGTGGCGGAAGTCGGCGTCGACGACCGCGTCGTAGATCGGCAGGTTGGCCCCGCCGGGGATCCCGAAGACGTGCCTGACGCCCTCGGCCTTGAGCGATTCCATCAACGTGTCGGCGGCTCGCATCGAACTGTCGATGCTACCAGCGGTTGCAGGGCCTCCCGGCGCCGGGCGGGCGACCGGCGCTAGGCCCGTGCCGCGGCCGACACGGCCGGGTTCCAGCGGGTCCGCGGGTCGATCGAGCCCTCGATCGCGTTGCCCTTGTAGCGCTCGATCGCGTGGAGCATCGACTCGACCAGCTCCTCACCCAGCAGGGTGGGATCGAGCCCGAGATCCAGCAGCTTGGTGTGGATCGCGTTGTAGTAGTGCTCTTCCTTCTCGACCCGCGGATTGTCGTAGTGGCGGATCTCCACCGAGTAGCCGAGGTGCTCGCCCGCTTCCTTGACCAGCTCCGCCAGCTCGAGCACGGAGAACTGCTCGGTGAACTGGTTGAAGACGCGGTACTCGCCGCGGTCGGCCGGGTTGCTCGCGGCCAGCTCGACGCAGGCCAGGGTGTCGCGGATGTTGAGGAAGCCGCGGGTCTGGTGGCCGCCGCCGTAGACCATCAGGGGATGGCCGATCACCGCCTGCAGGCAGAAGCGGTTGAGCACGGTGCCGAACAGCTCGTCGTAGTCGAAGCGGGTGATGAGGCGCTCGTCGCGCCCGGTCTCCTCGGTCTGGATCCCGTAGACGACGCCCTGGTTGAGGTCGGTCGCGCGCAGGCCCCAGGTGCGGCAGGCGAAGTGGATGTTGGTCGAGTCGTGGACCTTGGAGCAGTGGTAGAAGGAGCCGGGCATTTTGGGGTAGGGCAGCGTGTCCCTGCGCCCCTTGTGCTCGATCTCGATGTAGCCCTCCTCGATGTCGATGTTGGGCTGCCCGTACTCGCCCATCGTCCCGAGCTTGACGAGGTGGGCCTCGGGGACGTGGTCGCGGATCGCGAAGAGCAGGTTGAGGTTGCCGATCACGTTCGCGTGCTGGGTTTCGACCGCGCGCTCGCGAGAGAGCATCGAGAAGGGCGCCGACGCCTGCTGGCCGTAGTGGACGATCGCCTCGGGCCGGGTCTCGGCGACGACCTCGTCGAGGAAGTCGCCGTCCTCGATCGCTCCCACGTAGCTGCGGATCTGCTCGCCGGAGACCTCGTGCCAGGCGGCGATCCGCTCGTCGAGGGGAAGGATCGGGGTCAGCGAGCCGCTGCCGTGTTCGCTGTGCCAGCGGCGGCGGGAGAAGTTGTCCACGAGCGAGACCTCGTGGCCGCGGGCCGAGAAGCGGAGGGCGGTCGGCCAACCGAGGTAGCCGTCGCCCCCGAGGATCAGAACTCGCATAGGCGAGCCAGGATAGTTGAATCCGCTCGATGGAAAGCCGACTCGCGGCGCGCAACGGCGGCCGGGCCGGGCTCGCCGCCCTGGTCGCGATCCTCCTCCTCGGGCTCGGCCTGCGGGTCGGCTACGCCTGGGACGGGCGCTCGCCGGTCTACGACGCGCAGGCCTACGGGGCGATCGCCGCCAGCCTGGACCGCGGAAACGGCTTCACCGTCGGAGCCGCCGCGACGCAGCCCTCGAGCGCCTACTCGCCGGGGCTGCCGCTCCTGGTCGCCGGCCTCTACCGGCTGACCGGCGGCGTCGACGAACGGCTGGCGCGGGTGGTGCTGGCGCTGGTCGCCTCGCTGGCGGTCCCCTTCACCTACCTGCTCGGCAGAAGGCTCTGGGGCTCGCTCGGCCTGCGGGCGGGCCCGGGCGACCGCCCCTCCGGCGCCGGTCGGCCCGGCGACCCGGGCGCGGTCGTCGCTGGCCTGCTTGGAGCCGCCGCGGTGGCGGTGTACCCGGCGTTCCTGGAGTACGGAGGGATGCTGATGGGGGAGCCGCTCGCGGCGACGCTGCTCTCGGGCGCGATGCTGGCGATGCTCTGGGCCCGGGATGGCGAGAGCAGCCGGCGCTGGCTGCTCCCCGGCGCCCTGCTCGGCGGCCTCTCCCTCGTCCGCCCTGAGTACCTCGCCGTCTCGGTGCTCCTCGCCGTGATCGCCGGCCTCACGGCCCGGCGCTCGTCTCGGCCCCCGCTCCCCGGGGACGAGGAGCAACCCCGCGGGCGGGTGGCGGCCGCGGGCGGGTGGCGGCCGCGGGTGGCGCGCGGAGCGGTGGTGCTCGCGGGGGTCGCGGCGGTGGTGCTGCCCTGGACGGCGCGCAACGCCGTCGCGCTCGACCGCCTGGTGCCGATCTCCACCGGCGGCGGCCAGGTGCTCTTCGCCGGCACCTACCTGCCCTCCGACGGGAACCCCGAACGGGTCGGCGCCGAGGTCGTGGCCGAACACCCCGAGCTGTTCGGCCCGGGCGCCCTGCGGCGCCTGCGCCTGGAGCAGATCCTGGCGCGCCTGGCGGCGCGGGAGCACCCCGGCGTGGAAGCCGATCGGGCGCTGTCGCAGATGGGGCGCGAACAGCTGTGGGACGACCTCACCGAAGAGCCGCTCGAATACGCGGGCTTCCTGGCGACGAAGGTCGGCCGGATCTGGTCGCACGGCCCCCGGGACGTGATGCGCGAGCCCGCCTGGGAGGCGCTGCATTGGACGCTACTGGGGCTCGGCCTTCTCGGTCTCTGCGTACTCGCCTGGCGCCGGCGCTGGGAGGCGCTCCTGCTGGGGACCGTCTTCCTCTCGATCACCGCGATCAGCGCCCTGCTCGTCGCCTCTCCCCGCAGGGTGCTGGTGATGCTGCCGCTGGTTGCGGCCCTGGCCGGCCTCGGCGCGGTCTGGCTCGCGACTCGGGCCTGGAGGGCGGGGGCGCGGGCGCCCGAGCACCCTCCTGCGGGGGGCTCCGGCGGCCGGCGTCTCCGCGCCCGCGGATAGCCTGACCGGGCCGTGAGCGCCGCCCTCGACCGGATCCGCGCGGTTGCAGCCCGCCTCGGGAGGCGGACGGTCGTCGCGCTGGCGGTGATCGCGGCGGTGGGGCTGCTTGCGAGGGGCGTCGCCGTCGTGCACCCGGTCAGCCATCCGGCCGACGACTCGGCCGCCTACTTCGGGCTGGCCAAGGCGTTGTACGAGGAAGGCAGCTTCGGCGGCCCGACCTTCCAGAACTCCAGCGACTGGTCCCCGGGCGCGCCCCTCCTCTACGCCGCCGCCTTCGTCGCCACGGGCGGCGCCCGCGAAGGCACTGCGCGGGCGGTCGAGGCGCTCCTCGGGACGGCGGCGATCCTCGTCGTCTTCGCCCTGGGGCGCCGCCTTGCCCGCGGCCTGCCCGGACCGGGCGGCCGCAACCCGGCGAACCTCGTCGGCCTCGTTGCCGCCGGCGCGGTCGCCGTCTACCCGCCCTTCATCCACTCCACCGGCGAGCTGATGAGCGAGCCGCCGGCGATCCTCACACTCCCCGCGGCCGTGCTCGCCTTCCTCTGGGCCTGCGAGGAGGAGCGGCGTTGGTGGGCCTGGCTGGCCCCCGGCTTTCTCTTCGGGCTGACCGCGATGTTCCGGCCCGAGTACCTGCTGGTCGGCATCGCCTTCGTCGCGCTCGCCGCGATCCGGGTCGGCGCCCGCCGCGGCTGGCAGCCCGGGCTCGCCGCCGCGGCGCTGGCGGGGGTCGCGCTTGCGGCGACGATCCTGCCCTGGACGATCCGCAATGCCGTCGTCCTCGACCGCCTGGTGCCGATCTCGACCGGCGGCGGCAAGGCGCTCTACGTCGGCACGTTCCTCCCCGCCGACGGCGAATACCAGCGGGTCAAGGCGATCCTCTACCACCGCGAGACCGGCGTCTGGCTGCCGCCGCAGTCGGAAGCGCTGAACGAAGTCGACCCGACGCCGCTTTTCAACCGGGTCGCCGAACGCTACCCCGAACTTCCCCGCGACTCGGCGCTGGGGAAGGTCGGCAAGCAGAACCTCTCCAAGTACCTCGGCGAAGACCCGCTCGGCTACCTCGGGATGACCGTCCGCAAGGTCGGCCGCATGTGGAGCAGCGGCGTCGGCGCCGCGATGAGCAGCGGGCCCGGGCGTGCGGTCCAGATCCTGCTCGTCGCCCTCGCGCTCGGCGGCCTCGTCCTCCTCGGCCTGCGCCGGCGCTGGTGGGACCTGACGGCGATGGCGACGCCGATCGTCCTCGTCACCCTGGTCGGGGCGGTCACCCTGGCGGCACCGCGCCGCAACGAGGTGCTGATGACGCTCGCGTTTCCGCTCGCCGCGCTGGCCCTGAGCGCGGGGCTCGCGGCCATATCCTCCGCCCCCAGATGGTCTTCCAGGCAGGCATCTTCCCCGCCGAACTGACGGCGCTCCGCGCCGTCGGGCTGCTGATCGCCGCCCTCCTCATCGGCTACGCGATCGTCCGGCGCCGCACGCTGCGGAACGTCGACGTCCTCTTGCTGCTCAGCGCCGGGATCGGCCTCGCCGTCGTCGCCGGGACGGAAGTCGTCAACGGCCTGCTCTCGGCCTTCTCCTTCGAAAAGGGCAACGGCGGCCGCATCCTCGGCCTCGCCGTGTTCGCGATCTTCGTCCTCTTCCTGCTCAGCCTGCGGGCGCTCTCCCAGAGCGCCCGCAACGCGCGCCAGCTGTCGGCGGCCCTGGAGGGCCTGGCCTGGGAGGAGTTCCGGCAGGCGGACCTGCCGCGGCGCTTCCGCGGCAAGGTCGCCGTACTGATCCCCGCATACAACGAGGCCGAGAACATCGGCCTGGTGCTCGAGCAGATGCCCACCGAGGTCTGCGGGGTCGAGACGGCGGTCCTCGTCGTCGACGACGGCTCCCGCGACGGCACCGGCGACGTGGCGGCCGCCCACGGGGCGATCGTCGCCCGCCACGTCACCAACCGGGGCGGCGGCGCGGCGCTGCGGACCGGGTACCGGCTGATGGTCGAATCGGGTGCCGAGGTTGTCGTCACCCTCGACGCCGACGGCCAGCACCGCCCGGACGAGATGGAGCGACTGGTGAAGCCGGTCCTCGCCGGCGAGATCGACGTCGCCCACGGCTCGCGGGTCCTCGGCCAGGCGGATCGCAACCAGCTTGCGCGGGAGATCGGCATCGTCTTCTTCAACCGCCTCGTGTCGCTGATCACCCGCACCCACGTCACGGACTGCTCCAACGGCTACCGGGCCGTCCGCACGAGGGTGCTGCCGCAGCTGGTCCTCCGCCAGGAGCAGTTCCACACCTCCGAGTTCATGATCGAGGCGATCAAGCGCGGAATCCCGGCGAAGGAGATTCCGATCACCGTCGAGCAGCGCCTCCACGGGCATTCGAAGAAGCCGGCGGTCTTCCGCTACGGCGTCGGCTTCGCCAACGCGATCGTCCGCACCTGGCTGCGTTAGCGCCGGCCCGCGGGGGCGTCGGCTAGGACGAGGCCGAGCGCTCGACGCCGGGGTGCCGCACCGCCGCGGGGTCGGGCAGGTACAGGTCGGTGCCGCAGCGGGGACAGACCTGGACGTAGAGCTTGAGGCCCTTGCCGCAGCGCGGACACTCGCGTTCCGGTTCGTGCTTCTCGAACCGATAGAGGACGACGGCGACCAGCCCCAGCAGCGGCAGCACGGTCCCGATCAGGAGCCAGATCCAGAAGGAGCTGCCCTTGGCCTTGCCGATGATGCCGGTGGCCAGGCCGAAGCAGGCGGCGATCAGGACGTACTCCACGGCTCCATTGTGGCGCCTGTCCGCGGCCTGGGCCTTCCGTCCAGGGTCCGTCGGCGCCTTCAAGCGCTGCCGGGTCCCGCCGAAAGCAGACGAAGGGGGCTCGGCAGGCCTCCGCGCACCCATGGCGATTCCCCAGGCGAAAGCGGATCCGAGGCAGAAGGGGCGCCACCGCCGGCGCCGGCGGAGGCACCTCTGGAACGACAAGCACTGGCGCTGGGTCCCGACCACCGACGGCGACTGGCGCGTCCAGGGCTACATCTTCCACCACAAGCACAGGCCGCCCCGGAACCACTTCCGCGGCCCCGGACCGAAGCCGCCGCGGCGGGTCGTCTCGCCGCCCCCGGCGGAAACCCGCCCGGCGGGCTCCTACCAGGGCCCCTTCGGGCCGCCGCAGGCGGCCCGCCTGCTGCAGCGCGCCGGGTTCGGGGCGCGGCCTGGGCAGGCCGACCAGCTCGCCTCGATGGGCCTCGTCGGCGCCGTCCGCTCGCTGACCCGCCCGAGCGGCGCCGCGACGCTCTCCGGACCGGCCCCGGTCGACGACGAAGGCCACCCCCTGGCCCCGGCCGACGCCTGGGGGCACGACCATCTGTGGTGGCTCGACCGGATGGTCCGCAGCGACCAGCTGCTGGTCGAGCGGATGGCTCTGGTCTTCCACGACTGGTTCGCGACCTCGGCCGCCGGCGTTTCGAAGGCGCAGCAGATGATCGACCAGTCCAACCTCTTCCGCTCGGCCTGCTTCGGCTCCTTCCTCGACCTCTTCAAGGCGGTCACGGTCGATCCGGCGATGCTGCAGTGGCTGAACGGGATCGAAAACGTGAAGTCGGCCCCGAATGAGAACTACGCGCGGGAGATGATGGAGCTGTTCTCGCTCGGAGCCGATCGCGGCGCCTACAGCGAGGACGACGTCCGCGAACAGGCGCGGGCGCTGACGGGCTGGCGCGCCGACTGGTCGAGCGAAGAAGGGCTTCACAACTTCCGCTTCGACCCCAGGCGCCACGACGAAAAATCGAAGATCGTGTTCGGCCGCAGCGGCAATTGGAGCTGGGAAGACGCCTGCCGCCTCTGCGTCGAGCACCCGCTCCACCCCTCCTTCTTCGTCAGCAAGCTCTGGAGCTACTTCGTTCCGGGCCCGATGCCGGCGACGACCGAGAGCGCCCTGATCCAGACCTACACCTCGTCGGGGTGGCAGATCCGGCCGGTGCTGGAGGCGATCCTGATGAGCCCGGACCTGTACGAAGGACCGCCGATGGTGAAGCCCCCGGTCGTGCAGCTGGCGTCGATGCTGCGCTCGGTCGGCCGCTACGTCGACACGACCGCCTGGGTCTGGCTCTGCGAAGAGGCGGGCCAGCGCCTGTTCTGGCCGCCCAACGTCGCCGGCTGGGACGACACGCGCTGGCTCGACACCTCGCGGCTGCGGGCGCGCTGGAACATGGTCGACTACGTCCTCGACGGGATCTCCGTCGACGCCTGGGGACAGCCCTACAGCACGACCGAGAGCGCGGAGGAAGCGCTGGCGCGGGCGCTCGCCTCCTGGGGGCAGCCCGCGCTGCGCGAAGAACACCGCGCCGAGCTGCTCGACTTCGCCCGGCGCGCGGAAGGGCTAGTCGTCGCCGGCTGGCAGCAGGGCCCCTACCGGGCGCTGCGCCAGAACGCGCTCCTGCAGCTGATCGGCACCAGTCCGGACGTGATCCTGCAATGAGCCACGAGTGCTGCAACGACTACACGCGCTCCCACCTGCTGCGCGCCGCGGCGGCGGAAGCCGGACGCGGCCTGCCGGCGATCGAGCCAGGGATGCCGGAGCCGGCCGGGACCGGGCTGTCGCGGCGCAAATTCCTGTCCCGCAGCGCCGGCCTGGCGCTCGCCGTGTTCGGCGCCTCGAAGATCCCCCTCTCCGCCTTCGAGACCGGCATCGCGCAGGCGGCGCAGGGCGAGAGGATCCTCGTCTCGGTCTTCTTCGACGGCGGCATCGACGCGCTCAGCGTCCTCGCCCCGGTCGGCGACTCGCGCTACTCGCAGCTGCGCCCGACGCTGGCGTTCGCCCCGGGCGCCGGCCCCGCCTTCACCGAGGATCCCCGCCTGCAGTGGCACCCCGCGGCGGCCGGGCTGGCGACGCTGCACGCCGAGGGCAAGGTCAGCGCCTTCCCGGCGATCGGCTACGAACACCCCGACCAGTCACACTTCACCTCGCGCCACTACTACGAGATCGGGGAGCTCGACGTCGGGTACCACACGGGCTGGCTGGGCCGCTATCTCGATCTCGTGGGGGACGACGAAAACCCGCTCCAGGGACTCTCGATGGACGGCAGCCTCTCGCCCATGATCGCGACGGCGGAAAAACCCGTGGCCTCGATCGACAGCGTCGACGGCTACGAGCTCTGGACCCCGGTCTCCGAACCGATCGAGGCCGAGATGTTCAGGACCTTCGCCCGCTTCGGCTCGCTTCCATCCGACTCGCCGGCGCTGGCCCAGGTCCGGCGGGCGACGGCGCAGACCGACAAGCTGCGGCAGGAACTCGGCGGCGTCGGCGAATTCTCCAGCCCCGTCGCATACCCCGAAACCTGGTTCGCCCACAAGCTCGCCGGCCTCGCCGCCTACATCGACGTCGGCCTGCCGATCCGGGTGGTCACGATCCGGGCCGCGGGCGGCTACGACACCCATTCCGGCCAGGCCGAAGACCTCGAACGCAATCTGCGCGAAACCTGCGAGGGCCTGCTCGCCTTCCAGCGCGACCTCGAGGCCCGCGGGCTCGACGACCGCGTCCTGGTCGAGGTCTGGAGCGAGTTCGGGCGCCGGCCGGAGGAGAACGGCTCGCAGGGGACCGATCACGGCGCCGCCGGATGCGCCTTCGTGATCGGGTCGCGCGCGAAAGGCGAGATGGTCGGCGAATTCCCCGGCCTCGCCAACCTCGACGCCGACGAAAACCTCCGCGTCACCAGCGACTTCCGGGCCATGTACTGCTCGTTGCTCGAGCAGTGGCTGGAATACGACGCGGAAGCCGTCATCCCGGGCGCGGCCGGCTTCCAGCGGCCGGCGCTGATCGCATGAGAGGGCCAGCGGCGACCGCCGCCTGCCTGGCGCTGCTCGCCGCCACGGCGGCGCTGCCCGCGGGCCTCGGCCCGGCGCCGGAGGGGAGCCGCGCCGCGGCGGCCGAATGCGCCTGGCACCGCCACTCCAAGCGCGTCGTCAGGCACGTCCGGCGCCACGGCAAGCGACGCACGGTCGCGCGCTGGCGCCGCTGGTGGAGCTGCGACCCCGCAGCGACGTCCCCCGGACCCCAGCCGCCCGCCGCGGCGCCAGAACCCGAACCCGAACCGGTCGCCAACCGGCTCGGGGTCCGCGCCGTCGAGTACTACTTCGTCCTCTCGCGACCGCGCGTCAGCGCCGGCGAGGTCACGATCGAACTCGACAACCGGGGCGAAGATGGGCACGACCTGCGGCTGCAGCGGCAGGGCGGCGGCGAAGAACCGGTGCTGGAGATAGCCGAAACCCAGTCTCTGCAGCACACCACCGCGAGCTTCGATCTTCCAGCCGGCACCTACGAGCTCTGGTGCGGCCTTCCCGGTCACCGCGAAAAAGGGATGGAGACGACGCTCGTCGTCGACGGCGCCTAGAGCCGCGCCCCCGGGCAGGGCGCGCTCGGCTAGTCGAGGCGCTTGGGGCGGCCGATCGATCCGAGCTCCGCGATGTCGCGTTTGAACGGCAGGCCGGCGGTCCAGTCGAGCACGGCTCGCGCCTTGCGGGCGGTGCCGGGAATCTGGCTCATGTGGTAGCTGCGGGCGAGCCACCAGGCGGGAAAGCCGCGGAAGGTCCGCT
>JBLNAC010000373.1:0-10067 GCA_050259155.1 Syntrophothermus sp. | reverse complement strand
AACGCCAGGCTCGAGCGGCCGGACGGCGATGTCCACGCGGCGATCCGCGAGCGCCTCTCGGCTGGCCCCTCGTTCTGGCTCGACCTTCTCGCCGACCTCGGCGACGTCGGCGCCGAGGAGCTGCACGACGCGCTCTGGGACCTGGCCTGGAGCGGGGAGGTCACCAACGATGCCTTCGCCCCGCTGCGGGCGCCGCGCCTGCGCGCCGTCGCCGCCGGCGAGCGACCCGGCCGCCGCTTCGCCCGCCGACGCTCGACCAGCGGCGCCACGGTCCAGGGCCGCTGGTCGCTGACCGAGCCGCTGTTCGCGAACGCCCCCGGTCCGGGCGCCCGGCTTCGCGCGCAGGCCGAGTTGATGATGGAGCGCTACGGCATCGTCACCCGCGAGACGGTGCTCTCCGAGGGCGTCCCGGGCGGCTTCTCCACCCTCTACTCGGAGCTCGGCAACCTGGAGCTGCTCGGCACCGCCCGGCGCGGCTACTTCGTCGAGGGCCTGGGCGGCGCCCAGTTCGCCCTTCCCGGAGCGGTCGAGCGGCTCCGCTCGCTGCCGGAAGCCGACGGCGGCTACCTCGTCCTCGCGGCCACCGACCCCGCCAACCCCTACGGGGCCTCGCTGCCCTGGCCGAAGCTGGAAGGCGGGCGGCGGCCCGGCCGCACCCCCGGCGCCCACCTGCTGCTGCGCGACGGCGAGCCTCTCGTCTTCGTCGAGCGCGGCGGCCGTGGCGTCCTCCGCCTGCGCCGGCTGGAGGGGAGCGAGCTGGAGGAGGCGATGCGCGCCCTCGCCGACGCCGTCGCCGCCGGCCACCTGCCGAAGCTGGCGATCGAGAAGCTCGACGGCGAGCCCGTGATCGGATCCGGCCACGAGGAGGCGCTGGTCGGCGCCGGCTTCAGCCGCGGTCCCCGCAAGCTGACGGCCTCGGCCCGCTAAAGCAGACGCCGAGACCGCGTTTTCGTCCGCATGACGGACCTTAATGCGGTCTCGGCGGGGAGGCTGTCGGTTCCCGGGCCGCCGCGCCGTGCCCGGTCAACGCTTCCCCTCGTTGCCATAATCGCCGCGGTGGCCGACCGGGAGCAGAGCGCCGTGGACCTGTTGAAGAGCGTCCCGCTCTTCGCCGACCTCGAAGAGGAGGAGCTGGAGCGCTTCTCCCATGTCGCCGTGCCGCGCTCCTATCCGGCCGGAACGCGCGTCTTCCACGAAGGGGACAGCTCCGACGCCTGCTACATCGTCCGCGACGGCAGCTTTCGGATCACCCGCGAGCACTCCGACGGCCGGGCGATCACCCTCGCCACGCTCGGCCCCGGCGAGATCTTCGGCGAGCTGGCCATGCTCGATGGCGACAAGCGCTCGGCCAGCGCCGAGGCGCTCACCGACGGCGAGGTCCTCGCCCTGCCGGCGGGCGATGTCCGCTCGCTGCTCGCCCGGCACCCGGAGATCTCGTTGAAGCTGGTCGCCGGGCTGGTGCGACGACTGCGCGCCGCCAACGTCCGTCTCTCGCGCCAGTCCTTCCAGACGGTGCCGAGCCGCGTCGCCGGGATCCTCGCCCAGCTCAGCCGCGAGGCCCAGGACGACGGAGCCGCCACCGAGGTGACGATCCGCATGAACCAGACCGATCTCGCCCAGCTCGCCGGCACCTCGCGCGAGAGCGTCAGCCGCTTCCTCGCCGAGCTCGAGCGCGCCGGCGTCGTCCGCTCCGGCCGCGGCCGCGTCACCGTCCTCGACCCCCCCAAGCTCCGCAACTACATCTATTGAGCAGACCGTGAGCGACTACGCCGCGCGCCGCGCCCGCATGGTCGAGCGCCAGCTGCGGGCGCGGGGCATCCGCGACGAGCGGGTGCTCGCCGCGATGGGGGAGGTGCCGCGCGAGCTCTTCCTCCCCGAGCGCCGCCGCCGCGACGCCTATGCCGACTCGGCGCTGCCGATCGCCGCCGCACAGACGATCTCCCAGCCCTGGATCGTCGCCGCGATCTGCCAGGCCCTGGAGCTGACCGGCTCCGAGCGGGTGCTCGAGGTCGGCACCGGCTCGGGGTACTCCGCGGCGGTGCTCGCCAGGCTCGCCGCCGAGGTCATCAGCGTCGAGCGCCACGAGCAGCTCGTCCTCGGTGCCCGCGCGGCGCTCGGCGCGCTCGGCGTCGAGAACGTCGAGGTGATCCTCGGGGACGGCAGCCGCGGCTTCCCCGGCCGCGCCCCGTTCGACGCGATCGCCGTCCACGCCGCCGCCCCCGCGCCTCCCCCGGCGCTTCTCGAGCAGCTCGCCGACGGCGGCCGGATGGTCGTTCCGATCGCCGCCGACTCGGTCGAGCGGCTGACCCTGCTGCGCCGCCGGGGTCAAGCGCTCGAGAGCCGCGACCTCGGGACCTGCAGGTTCGTGCCGCTGATCGGCGAGCAGGGCTTCTAGCTCTCAGCAGCCGATCGGCGCGGGGTCGTTGGGGTCGCGCTGGACCTCATCTTCGCCGCCGCCGCAGTTGATCGCCGCGTCGCGGTGTCCGTCGACGGCGTCGATGAAGTCATTTCCGCCCTTGGCGATGAATCGATCGGCGCCGAGATGGCCCATCAGGCTGTTGGCGCCGTTGTCGCCGATCAGGACGTCGGGTCCGTCTGACCCCTCCAGGCTCTCGTTGCTGCTCAGGATGTGGTCCGGGGTGGCGCATCCCGGAGGCGCGCCGGTGCCCCCGAGGACGATGCGCAGACGCGCGTCGGAGCGCGCGTAGGAGACGGTGTCCTCGCCGCTGCCTCCGTCGTAGGTGTGACCCTGGCAGGTCTTCACCGAGGAGACGAGCAGGTCGTTGCCCGATCCCCCTTTCAGCAGGTCGGCGCCGGGATCGGCGTAGAGGACGTCGCTGCCCCCGTTGCCTTCGAGGCGGTCGTTGCCGTTGTCGGGCCCGTTGTAGTTCTCACCCGCTTCGAGCACGTCGTCCCCCGCGCCGCCGATCAGGACGTCGCTGCCCGCGTTGCCGTTCATCCGCACGTGGGCGGTGGGCGGAACGCTCGGTTCGATCACCAGGCTGTCGTCGCCGGGCCCGCCGGTGACGACGATCAGGTCGAGCGACGGTTCTCCCGCGCAGCTGACGAGGTCGGCGCGTTCGGGGGGGTTGGCGCAGCCGTCGCCGGCGAAGAGCGGGGCGCTGTCGGAGACCGTCCACGCTCCCGCGGTCAGGGACACGCGGAGGTCGTCCGCCCCTTGGCCGCCCTGGACGACGAGGCTGGAGCCGTCCAGGCCCCGGTTCAGCGTGACGCTGGCGCTGCCCGGCGGCGGGCCCGGTTCCGGGCCGCACGAGTCTTCGATCAGGAAGCCGAGGCATTCGTCGTTGCCCGGGCCGCCGAGCGCTTCGCCCCCGCCGCCGCCGCTCTGGAGCACGTCGTTGCCGACCCCGCCGTCGAGGCGGTTGTACTGGCCGTCGCCGACGATCGCGTCCCCCTGCGGGGAGCCGACCACGTCCTCGAAGCCCGAGAGCTGGTCGTGGCCGTCGCCCTTCGCCTTGTCGGCCGCGAGGCTGACGGTGACCCCGCTGCGGGTCGCCGACGCGTAGGAGACGATGTCGTTGGTCCCCGGCCCGCCGGAGAGGAAGTCCGTGCCCGCGTCGCCGCGGACCACGTCGCCGTCGCCGGGGCCGCCGTCGGCGTGGTCGGTTCCCGCGCCGCCGAGGATCGTGTCCGCGCCGCCGCCGCCGTCGAGGTGCGCGTCGTCGCCGGGCCCGCCTTCGATCAGGTCTTCGCCCGCGCCGCCGAGGATCGTGTCGTTGCCCTTGTCGCCCAGCAGCCTGTCGTTGCCGGCGTTGCCCTCGATCGTGTCGCTGCCCTGTTCGCCGTCGAGCTTGTCTTCGCCCGAGCCGCCTTCGAGGTCGTCGGGCCCCTTCGCGCCCAGCAGCACGTCGTTGCCCCCGCCCCCGTGCAGGTGGTCGGAGCCCCTGGCGCCGAGCAGCCGGTCTTCGCCTTCGCCGCCGTCCAGCATGTCGGATCCGGTTTCGCCCAGCAGCGTGTCGTTGCCGCCTTCGCCGTAGAGGGAGTCGTAGCCGCGGCCGCCGCTGATCGTGTCGTTGCCCGGCCCGCCGCAGATCGTGTCGTTGCCGTTGCGCCCGCCGCTGATTCGGTCGTTGCCGCCGCCGCCGTAGATCACGTCGCTGGCGCCTTTGCCGACGATCACGTCGTTCCCCGGCGTCCCCATGATCGTCACCTTCTTGCCGCCGCAGGTCATCGCCGCCGCGCTCCCCGCCAGTGGCAGGATGAGGATCGCCGCCGTGCCGAGCAGGCAGGCGAGGAGGAGGCGGGTGCGACGTCTCGTCGGTGCCATCGGGGGTGCATCGGTCGCCCCGGCGCAAATCTCGAATTTTGCGAGATCGAATAGCCGTCCAGCCCGAACGGCCGAAGGGCGCACGGCGATCCGCAAGACTCGGTCGCGCGGCGGGCCGCCCTCCTATACGCTCGCTGGCCTATGCGCGGTGGTACGTACGTCCTCAACTTCTATTCCGCGGTCTTCATCGATCAGCTCAAGCGGGGTCGCAAGACGGCGACGATCCGGCTCGGCGACAAGAGCAACAAGTACGAGCGGGGCCAGGTGGTCTGGGTGACCGTGGGCTTCCGCCACAGCCCGCGGGAGAAGATCTTCACGGCGGTGATCGACGACGTCGAGGTCAAGCGCCTCGCCGACCTCACACGGCGCGACATCGAGCACGACAACCCGGAGTTCCGGCGCATCGAGGAGACCAAGCGCTTCCTCGAGCAGATCTACAGCCGCCCCGTCTCCGACGAGGACCTGGTCACCGTCATCCGCTTCTCCCAGATCGTCGAGCCGCCGCGGGCCCACCTTGGCAATGGCGAGACGCCGCGCCACAACTGAACCGGCCGTCGCCCGGTCCCGTAGATAGCCGTCGATGGCCGAGTACGCGTTTCTCACCACCTGGCTGCTGGACTCCGCTCGCGGGCCGGTCTGGGACGCGATCCACGATCAGGCCCGCTGGCCGGAGTGGTGGCGCGGGGTGGAGGAGGCGGAGGAGATCTCGCCGGGGGCAGACGGCGACGTCGGCACCGTCTCGCGCATGGTCTGGAAGAGCCTCTTCCCCTACCGGGTCGAGTTCGAGGTGACCACCACCAAGGTGGAGCCGCCCCATCTGCTCGAAGGGCACACCGTCGGCGGGCTCGAGGGCGTCGGACGCTGGCGCTTCTACGAGCAGGAAGGCGTCACCGCCGTGCTCTACGAGTGGAACGTGAGGACGACGAAGCCCTGGATGAACCTGCTGGCGCCGCTGCTCCGCCCCGCCTTCGAGTGGAACCACGATTGGGTGATGGCCCGCGGCGGCGAGGGGATCGCGCAGCTGCTCGGCTGCCGCCTGCTCGCCGCCGACTGACGCCCGGCCGGGCCCGCTCGCCGGGCCTGGACTTGACCGGCGCCCCGACCTCGCTATCTTTCAGTTCTTGGCACTCCAACCCTGAGAGTGCCAAAGCCGCCGGGAGCCGAAAAGCGCTCTGGAGCGGCGTTTCCCGACTTTCACAGCAACCACGGACCGATGACGGAGGTATACGGATGAACTTGAAGCCCCTCGGGGACCGGCTGATCGTGAAGCCGGTCGAGGAGGAGGAGACGACCGCCAGCGGCATCGTCCTCCCCGACACGGCGAAAGAGAAGCCGCAGAAGGGGAAGGTCGTCGCCGTCGGCGACGGCAGGTGGGACGAGGACGGCGAGAGGCGGATCCCGCTCGACGTCGAGGAGGGAGACGAAGTCCTCTACTCCAAATACGGCGGGACCGAGGTCACGATCGACGGCGAGGACCTGCTGGTCCTGCGCGAGTCGGACGTCCTGGCCAAGGTCGGCTAACCGCACCGGACTTAAGAACGAAGGAGGACAGGAACCAGATGGCTCACAAGGAGCTGAAGTACAGCGAGGACGCGAGGGGGGCGCTGCAGGCGGGCGTCGACACGGTCGCCAATGCGGTCAAGGTCACCCTCGGTCCCAAAGGCCGGTACGTCGTGCTCGACAAAAAGTTCGGCGCGCCGACGATCACCAACGACGGCGTCACGATCGCCCGCGAGATCGAGGTCGAGGACGTCTTCGAGAACCAGGGCGCCCAGCTCGTCCGCGAGGTCGCGACCGCGACCAACGACGTCGCCGGTGACGGCACCACCACCGCCACCCTGCTGGCGCAGATCATCGTCCGCCAGGGCCTGAAGAACGTGGCCGCCGGCGCCAACCCGCTGGCCCTGCGCCGCGGCATCGAGAAGGCCGTGGACGAGGTCGTCGAGAACCTCCGGGAGAAGCAGAGCAAGGAGGTCGCCGGCAAGGACCAGATCGCCCGCGTCGCCGCGATCTCGGCCGCCGACGACGACATCGGCAACGTGATCGCCGACGCGATCGAGAAAGTCGGCAAGGACGGCGTGGTGAACGTCGAGGAGGGCCAGACCTTCGGGATGGAGCTCGAGTTCACCGAGGGCATGCAGTTCGACAAGGGCTACATCTCGCCCTACATGGTCACCGACCAGGACCGCATGGAGGCCGTGCTCGAGGAGCCCTACATCCTCATCGCCAACCAGAAGATCGGCTCCGTGCGGGACATCCTGCCGGTGCTCGAGCAGGTGATGCAGGGCGGCAAGCCGCTGCTGATCGTCGCCGAGGACGTCGAGGGCGAGTGCCTCGCGACCCTGGTCGTCAACAAGCTCCGCGGCACCTTCACCGGCGTCTCGGTCAAAGCGCCGGGCTTCGGCGACCGCCGCAAGCGGATGCTCGAGGACATCGCGATCCTCACCGGCGGTGAGGTGATCACCGAGGAGATGGGCCTCAAGCTCGAGAACACCCAGCTCTCGCAGCTCGGCAAGGCCCGCCGCGTCGTCGTCTCCAAGGACACGACGACGATCATCGACGGGGCCGGCGCCGCCGACGACATCAAGGGCCGGATCAAGCAGATCAAACAGGAGATCGAGAACACCGACTCCGACTTCGATCGCGAGAAGCTCCAGGAGCGGCTCGCGAAGCTGGCCGGCGGTGTCGCCGTGGTCAAGGTCGGCGCCGCCACCGAGACCGAGATGAAGGAGAAGAAGCACCGCGTCGAGGACGCGCTGCAGGCGACCCGCGCCGCGCTCGAGGAGGGCGTCGTGCCGGGTGGCGGCGTCGCGCTGCTCAACGCCCAGAGCGCCCTGGACCCGGACAAGCTCGAGGACCCCGACGAGGTCACCGGCGCCCGGATCATCCATCGCGCGCTGGAGGAGCCGGTCCGCCAGATCGCCGAGAACTCGGGCCTCGAGGGCTCGGTCGTCGTCAACAAGGTGCGCGAGCTGAAGGCCGGCGAAGGCCTCAACGCCGCGACCGGCGAGTACGGCGACCTGATCAAGGCCGGCGTCATCGACCCGACCATGGTCACCCGCTCGGCGCTGCAGAACGCGGCCTCGATCGCCAAGAACATCCTCGTCACCGAGGCCGTGATCGCCGAACCGCCGGAGAAGGAAGCCGCCGGCGGCATGCCCGGCGGCATGCCCGACATGGGCGGGATGATGTAAGGAAGCGACGACCTTCCCGGTCCCTGCGCCGCCTGAAGGCGGCGCGGGCCCCGGGCGGCGTCCTCGGCGCCCCGGCCAGCTCGGCGGGCCGGGCCTCCTGCGTAGGAAGCGGTTTCGACATTGACCGGGCTCTGGCGCGGTGAAAGTCGAAAACGCGGAAGCCGGGGGGCTAGGTGGTGGCCAGGACCTCGGACATGCGGCGGGGTTGGACGCCGAGGGCTTCGGCGTCGGCCGTGCCGCGCTCGCTGACCATCGAGACCTCCATCAGCTCGGCCTCCTCCCAGGTCGCGAACACCGCCTCGCCGAAGACGGAGCGCAGCGCGATCAGGCCCGAGCGCACCGCCGGCAGCGGCACGTGCAACAGCGGCCGCGGCCGGCCGGAGATGCGACTGACCAGATCCGACATCTGGTCGTAGCTGAGAGTTTCAGGCCCGGCCAGCTCATACCGCGCCCGCTCGCGGTCCCCGCCCGCCAGCGCGCCGACGACACAGCGGGCGACGTCCTCGGCCCAGATCGGCTGGAACACCGCCCGCCCGTCGCCCGACACGGGCAGCACCGGCAGGAACGAGAAGCGGCGCAGGAGCGTGATCCATGGGTCGCTGCGGTCGTAGACGATCGAGGGGGCGAAGACCGTCGTCCGCAGCGGCGAGGAGAGCACCGCCCGCTCGGCCAGCCACTTGGCGCGGAAGAAGCGCGTCCGCTGCGCGGAGAAGGCGTCGAGGGCGCTGAAGAAATGAAAGCGCTCGATGCCTTCTCGCTCGGCCGCGCGCAGCAGGCGCACCGTCGCCAGCCCGTTCAGCTCCTCGATCCGCCTCGGCGGCTGGTCGCGGATCGTCGCCGCCAGGTGGATGACCGCATCCACCCCGCGCAGCGCCTGGCGGACGAGCCGGCGGTCGGACATCTCGCCGAGGTCGCCGAGGGTGATCTGGACGTCGACCCGGTGCTGGCCGAGCCGCCGGGGCTCGCGTACCAGGCAGCGCACCTCATGGCCGTCCTCGAGCAGCAACGGCAGCAGCCGCGAGCCGACGCTCCCCGTCGCGCCCGTCAGCAGCAGCATCGGCCTCGGACCTGTCCGCTCACGCGTTGCATCATCCCTAAAATGGTCGCTCGCTCTTGGCGGGGGCGTCAGCGCCTCTGTCCCGGCACCAATCGAACCAGGAGATTCATCGAATGACCTACGTCATCGCCGAGCCGTGCATCGGCCAGAAGGACAACTCGTGTGTCGAGGTCTGCCCGGTCGACTGCATCCACCCGACGCCTGACGAGCCCGATTACGACTCGGTCGAGCAGCTCTACATCGACCCCGACGAGTGCATCGACTGTGATGCCTGCGTCGAGGCCTGCCCGGTGGACGCCTGCTTCGCCGAGGACCAGCTGCCCGCCGAGTGGGCGAAGTACGCGGAGATCAACGCGAACTACTACAAGAGCCAGGCCGCCTGAGCCTGGCCAGAGCCAGCTTCGCGAGGGGCCGCCGGCGTGCGGCCCTTCTTCGTTCCCGGACGTAGGATCGGCGGGCCGCCATGGTCCACGTCGACGCTGAGTCCTTCTTCGTCATCGTCCTGGTCGCGGCGCTGGCGGCCGTTCTCGTCGCGGTCCTCCCGGGGCGGTTCGCGGCGCCGGTGGTCGTGTTCGAGCTCGCGCTGGGGATGCTCGTCGGCCCGGAAGTCCTCGACATCGCCGGCGTCGACAAGTTCATCGACTTCTTCGCCAAGCTCGGGCTCGGCATGCTCTTCTTCTTCGCCGGCTATGAGATCGATTTCAAGCGCATCCGCGGCCGTCCGCTGCGGCTCGGGGGCCTCGGCTGGCTGCTCTCGATCGGACTTGCCTTCGGGCTCTGCGGGATCGCGGTCGCCGCGGGCCAGATCGAGTCCGTTCTCTACATCGGCACCGCGCTGGCGACGACCGCGATGGGGACGCTGATCCCGATCCTCCACGACGAGGGGGAGATGGGAACCGACTTCAGCACCTACCTGCTGGCGGCCGGAGGCGCCGCGGTCTTCGGGCCGGTCGCGATGCTGACCGTCTTCCTCTCGACCGACCACCCGCTGCACGAGGCCGTGGTCCTGCTGGCCTTCATCGTTCTCGCCACCGCCGTCGCGGTGGCCTCGATCAGGCTCTCGACGCGGGGCTGGCCGGCGCTCGAACGGACGCTGGAGGCCAGCAGCCAGCTCGCCGTCCGCCTCGCCGTGGTGCTCGTCTTCGGCCTCGTCCTGCTTGCCAGCCACATCGGCGTCGACGTCGTCGTCGGCGGCTTCCTCGCCGGGCTCATCACCCGCCTGGTGCTGCGCGGCCACGAGGCGCGGGTCTTCGAGTCGAAGCTGACGGCGATCGGGTTCGGATTCTTCGTACCCTTCTTCTTCGTCGTCAGCGGCATGAGCCTCGACCTCGCCGCACTCGGGACGGGGCGCGCGCTGGTCAACATCGCGTTGTTCCTCGCCCTCTTCCTGCTCGTTCGCGGCGCCCCGGCGATGCTGCTCTACGGCGGCGTGCTCGCCAGGCGGGACCGTCTCGCGCTGGCGCTCTACTCGGCGACCGAGCTGCCGCTCGTCGTCGCGATCACGACGCTCGCGGTCCGCGCCGGCCAC
>JBLNAC010000372.1:0-3182 GCA_050259155.1 Syntrophothermus sp. | reverse complement strand
GGTGAGCGGCTCGAACTGCATGCGCAGATCGGTGATGCCGGTCGCCGAGAGCGCTCCGAGCGAGGTCCCGTGATAGGCGATCTCGCGGGCGATCAGCTTGTGCTTCTGGCCTTTGCCGTGCATCCGGTGGAAGTTGCGGGCGAGCTTGATCGCCGACTCGACCGCCTCCGAGCCGCCGGAGGTGAAGAAGACGCGGTTCAGGTCCCCGGGAGCGAGGGACGCGATCCGCGCCGCGAGCTCGATCGCCCGCGGATGCGCGTAGCTCCAGAGCGTGTAGAAGTCGAGCTCTTCGACCTGGCGGGCCGCGGCCTCGCCGAGCTCGGTGCGACCGTGGCCGGCGTTGACGCAGAAGAGGGCCGAGAGGCCGTCGAGGTAGCGCTTGCCGTGCTGGTCGTAGACGTAGCACCCCTCGCCGCGGGTGATGATCGGGATCTCGTGATCGGGGCCGTAGCCGCCCATCCGCGAGAAGTGCATCCAAAGGTGTCTGCGAGCCAGGTCCTGGAGCTCGCTACCGATCTTTTCCTGCGGCATGGTGGCCATTCCCGCTCTCCTCTTCGCCTACGACGATATGGACAACGCTAGAGCCACGATGGCCCATTGGCAAGTGTTCGTTGGGTCAAGCCATTTGCTCGTATTTGTACATCTCGTACAGGGGCGGAGTGTGCTTTTGGGACATCCGCCACTTGCACCGTGGTCCGCCGGGGCTTACGGTCCGGAGACCCAGCGCGGGCGGGGGCCGGCTGAGCGGCCGGCACCGAGAGGAGAGGAGCGAGTTGGAGAGCAGCACGGTCACCGTCGCGGGTACCCCGACCACCCGCCACGGCGTCGAAGACAAGGGCCTGAAGAAGAACGCGATCGGGTTCGTCTCGAGCGTCGTCATCGGGGTCGCCTCGACCGCTCCCGGCTACAGCCTCGCCGCGACCCTCGGCTTCGTCGCCGCCGTCGTCGGCCTGCAGTCCCCGGCGATCCTGCTGATCAGCTTCGTCCCGATGTTCCTGGTCGCCGGCGGCTACTACTACATGAACAAGGCCGACCCGGACTGCGGCACGAGCTTCTCCTGGGTGACCAAGGCGATGGGCCCGCACCTCGGGTGGATCGCCGGCTGGGCGATCGTCGTCGCCGACGTGATCGTGATGGCGAACCTGGCGCAGATCGCCGGCCTGTACACCTTCGAGCTGTTCGGCTGGACCGCCGCCGCCGAATCGACGGCGGCCGTCACCGCGGTCGGCGTCCTCTGGATCGCGGTCATGACCGCGATCGTCGTGATCGGGATCGAGCTCTCGGCGCGCACCCAGGTCGGCCTGCTGGCGGCGGAGATCATCACGCTGGGGCTGTTCGCGGTCGTCGCGCTGGTCAAGGTCTACGCGGGCGGCGCGCCGGCGGGATCGGTCGATCCCTCGCTCTCCTGGCTCAACCCGTTCAGCCTCACCCCCAGCGAGATCTCGGCCGGGATGCTGCTCGCCGTCTTCATCTACTGGGGATGGGACACGACCGCGACCGTGAACGAGGAGACCGAGAACCCCGACGAGGCGCCCGGCAGGGCGACGGTCGTCAGCACCCTGATCCTGCTCGGGGTCTACATCGTCGTCGCCTTCGCCGCGCAGGCCTACGCCGGGGTCGAAGACCTGGTCAACAACCAGGAAGACGTCCTCTCTAGCCTCGGCACAGAAGTCTTCGGCGCGCCGCTCGACAAGCTGCTGATCATCGCGGTGCTGACGTCGGCTGCGGCATCGACGCAGACGACCATCCTGCCGACGGCGCGGACGACGCTGTCGATGGCGCGGGCTAAGGCGCTGCCGAAGAGCCTCGGCGACGTCCACCCCCGCTTCCTCACCCCGCACGTCTCGACGATCCTGATGGGGGCCCTCTCGGTCGTCTGGTACGTCGGCCTGACGATCGCCAGCGAAGACATCCTCTACGACTCCCTCGCCGCGCTCGGGCTGATGATCGCCTTCTACCTGGGCATCACCGGCTTCGCCTGCACGATCTACTACCGCCGCGAGCTGTTCCGCAGCGTCAAGAACTTCTTCTTCATCGGCGTCGGGCCGACGTTCGGCGGCGCGGTCCTGACGTACCTGCTGATCAAGAACGGGATCGAACTGGCGAACCCGGCCAACTCGGAATCGGGCAACTCCTGGCTCGGGATCGGGCCGCCGCTGGTGATCGCGGTCTTCTTCCTACTGCTCGGGGTCATCTTCATGGTGATCCAGTGGCGCAAGGTGCCCGAGTTCTTCCGCCGGCGGCCGTCGGTGGTGCCCGCGGGCTTCCTCGAGGGCGAAGCCCCGCCGCCGGGCCCGACCGGAGCGGCCGACTGATGTCGCAGATCGTGGTCGGATACGACGGCTCGGACTGCGGGGAGGCGGCGCTGGCGAAGGCGCTGGAGATCGGCTCCGAGCTCGGTGACCGCGTCGTCGTCGTCTTCGGCTACGCGCCGCCCGGGATCTGGGGAGGCGAGATCGCCGAGCACGAGGAGGCGATCGAGGAGCTCGGCGAGCGGATGACCGCGCAGGCGCGGGCCCACGCCGCCGAGCGGGGGGCGGAGATCGAGGTCGAGCTGATCGCGATGCGACCGGTCGAGGCGCTGCTCGACGCCGCCGAGCGGCGGGAGGCGCGGATGATCGTCGTCGGCAGCTATGGCGACCCGCCGCTGCGGGGCGTGATCCTGGGCTCGACACCGACGAAGCTGCTGCACGTCTCGGACAGGCCGGTGCTGGTCGTTCCCGCGAGCAGGGAGTAGACGGTCGCCCCCGGTAGGCGAACCACTCGGAAAGGAAATGTGAAACGGTGAGCGAGGTGAAGGAGCAGGCCCAGAGCGTCGAGCTTCGCGGCGTGACCAAGCGCTTCGACGACTTCGTCGCCGTCGACGACCTCAGCCTCGGGTTCGGCCATGGTGAATTCTTCACCCTGCTCGGCCCCAGCGGCTGCGGCAAGACGACGACGCTGCGGATGATCGCGGGCTTCGAGATGCCCGACGAGGGGCGCATCGTCCTCCACGGACAGGACGTGACGTCGGTCCTCCCGAGCCGGCGCCCGGTGAACATGGTCTTCCAGCAGTACGCCCTCTTCCCGCACATGTCGATCTACGACAACGTTGCCTTCGGGCTCAAGGTCAAGCGGGCTCCGCGGGGCGAGCACCGCGAGCGCGTCCACGAGATCCTGCGGGTCGTCGAGCTGGAGGGCAT
>JBLNAC010000371.1:0-2792 GCA_050259155.1 Syntrophothermus sp. | reverse complement strand
CTCGCACACCTCGGCCGCCCAGGCGGGCGGGTCCGGGACCCGGTTGGAGACCCAGACCTTGTCGATGCCGAGGCGCGACATCGCCTCCATCCGAGAGAGGAACGAGTCGACGTCCTGGAGCGGGTTGCCGCCGACGAGGATCGTCTTCTCGATCTCGCCGTAGTCGCGGCCCTCGGCCTCGCAGTGGCGCCTGAGCACGTCCAGCTTGTGGCCGATGACGCCGGGGTCGTCGCCGAAGAGGTTGCAGGCGTCGGCGTAGCGGGCGACCAGGCGCAGGGTGCGCCTCTCGCCGCCGCCGCCGATCATCAGGGTCGGGCGGGGTCGCTGGATCGGGGGCGGGGAGCAGAGGGTCTGCGCGAGGGTGTAGTAGGCGCCCTCGTAGGGGCCGTCGTCCTCGCTCCACATCTGCAGGCAGATCTGGATCGTCTCCTCGAGGCGGTCCATGCGCTCGGCGATCGGCGGGTAGGGGACGCCGAGGCCGGCGTGCTCCTGCTCGAACCAGGCGGCGCCGAGGCCGAGCTGGGCGCGGCCGCCGGAGAGGACGTCGAGCGTCGTCGCCGTCTTCGCCAGCAGACCAGGGTGGCGGTAGGTGACGCCGGTGACGAGCAGGCCGAGGCGGATCCGCTCGGTCTGCGCCGCCAGGTAGCCGAGCGTGGTGTAGCCCTCGAGCATCGGCTCCTCGGGCGGGCCGACGGTGGCGATCTGGAACCAGTGGTCCATCAGCGTGTACTGGTCGGCGCCGCCCTCATCGGCGGCGCGGGCGGTCGCGGCGAGCACCGGGGCGATGCTCTCGGCGCCGCCCTCGTAGGAGAACGAGGGGTTGTGGATCGCGAGCTTCAAGGTCCTTCCTTTCGGCCGGGGCTTCCCATGAGCCTAGGGAGGCGCGATGGCCGGCCCGCCGGCTCTCCCGCCTAGCGGCCGGTCGCGCTCGCCATCGCGTGGTGCCCGGCATCGACGTGGACGATCTCGCCGGTAGTGGCGCGCGCTCCGTCGGACAGCAGGAAGCACGCGGTGTCGGCGACCGGGGCTGCGTCGCGCGGGTCCCAGCGCATCGGCGCCTGCCGGCGCCAGGACTCGAGCAGGAGCTCGAACTCCGGGATCCCCGACGCCGCCCGGGTCTGCAGCGGGCCGGCCGCGATCAGGTTCGCGCGGATCGAGCGCGGCCCGAGGTCGCGGGCGAGGTAGCGGTTGACCGACTCCAGCGCCGCCTTGCAGACCCCCATCCAGTTGTAGACGGGCCAGGCGCGGGAGGCGTCGAAGTCGAGCCCGACCAGGGAGCCGCCGTCGTCGGGTGCCAGCGCCGCCAGCAGCCGCGCGAGGGAAGCGTAGGAGACGGCGCTGGTGCGGAAGGCGAGCTCGACGGTGGCCGGGTCGGCGGCGAGGAAGTCGCCGGCGAGGGCGTCGCGGGGGGCGAAGGCGATCGCGTGGAGGGCGCCGTCGAGCCCGCCCCAGCGGTCGCGGACGCATGCCTCGGCGGCGGCGAAGTCCTCCTCGCGGGTCGCGTCCAGGGCGATCACCTCCGCCGCCCTCGGCAGCGCCCGGGCCGCCTCCCCGGCGCGCTCGAGGTCGCGGGGCATCGCGCTCAGCATCACCTCGGCTCCCAGCTCCTGCGCGCGGGCGGCGACGGCGAAGGCGATGCTCTCGACGTTGACGACGCCGGTGACGAGGATGCGCTTCTCAGCCAGCATCGGCGCCCCCCTCCTCGCTCCCGCGCACCCTCGCGTCCGCCGCGCGGGCGGCCTCGCCGAGCTCGGCCAGCGCCATCTCGACCCGCTGCCGCAGGCCGGCGTCCCCGAGCGCGAGGATCCGGGCCGCGAGCAGGCCGGCGTTGCGGGCGCCGCCGATCGCGACCGTCGCCACCGGGATCCCGCGCGGCATCTGCACGATCGAGAGCAGCGAGTCGAGGCCGTCGAGGTGACGGAGCGGAACCGGGACGCCGATCACCGGCAGCGGCGTGACGGCGGCGAGCATCCCGGGCAGGTGGGCGGCGCCGCCGGCGCCCGCGACGATCACCCGCAGCCCGCGCCCGGCCGCCTCCTCTCCGTAGGCGAGCATCTCGCGCGGCGTGCGATGGGCGGAGACGACCCGCAGCTCGTGGGGGACGCCGAGCTCGGCGAGGGCCTCGGCGGCCGGCCGCATCGTCTCCAGGTCGGAGTCGCTTCCCATCGCGATGCCGACCAGCGGCGCGCTCACGATGCGCCGCCTTCGAGCAGCGCGGCGACCCGGCGCGCCTCGGCGCGCGCCGGGTCCAGGTCCTCGCCGAGCACGGTCACGTGCCCGAGCTTCCTGCCCGGGCGGGGCTCCTTGCCGTAGAGGTGGAGATGGGCGGAGCCGGCGGCGAGCGCCGCGGGCACGCGCGAGCGCGGGTCGGTCGCGTCGGCGGCGCCGAGGACGTTGACGGTGGCGACGGCGGGTGCCCGCAGCCGGGTGGAGCCGAGCGGCCAGCCGAGCACCGCGCGCAGGTGCTGCTCGAACTGGGAGGTGGCGCAGCCCTCGATCGTGAAGTGCCCGGAGTTGTGAGGGCGCAGCGCCAGCTCGTTGACAAGCAGCCCGCCGCGGGTGAGGAACAGCTCGACCGCGAGGATGCCCGTCGCCCCGATCGCCTCGGCGATGTCCCGCGCGAGGCGGGCGGCCTCGACGCGCAGCGCCTCGGGAACCGGGGCCGGCGCCAGGATCTCGCGGCAGATCCCGTCACGCTGCACGGTCTCGGCCACCGGATAGTCCGCGACCTCCCCCTCCTCGGTCCTGGCCAGGACGGCCGCGAGCTCGCGCTCGATCCGCACCTGCGGCTC
>JBLNAC010000370.1:0-8170 GCA_050259155.1 Syntrophothermus sp. | reverse complement strand
GTGCTCGCCGCACGCATCGACCGGCTGACCCCGGAGGCCAAGCGGCTGCTGCAGGCGGCCTCGGTCGTCGGCAAGGAAACGAGCGCCGCGGCGCTGGCGATGACCGCCGGCATCGGGCCCGAGGCGATGGACCCCGGGCTCGGGGAGCTGATCGAGGCCGGCTTCCTCTACGACGCGGAGCTCTACCCGCGGCGGATCCTCGCCTTCCACCACCCGCTGATCCGCGAGGTCGCCTACGGCACGCAGCTCGGCGATCGCCGGCGCGAGACGCACGCCGCGGCCGCGCGGGCGATCATCGAGCTCGAATCGGGCCGGCTCGACGAGCTCGCCGGGCTCGTCGGGCACCACATGGCCGAGGGCGGCGAGGCCCTGGAAGCGGCGCGCTGGTTCGCGCGGGCGGCCCACTGGGCCGGTCACAGCCAGCCGCGCGACTCGCTGCGGCTCTGGCAGCGGGTCACCGAGCTGAGCGACGAGCTGGAGGAGAGCGACGAGGCGGTGGCGCTGGGGCTACTGTCGCGGATGCTGCAGCTCGAATACGCCTGGCGGCTCGGAATGGATCCGGCGGAGGCGGAGGAGCTGGCGGCCGAGGCGCGGAGGATCGCCGAGAACCGCGGCGACGTCGCCTCCCTCGCCCTGCTGAAGCTGCTGACCGGGGCGCGCCCGGGCATCGCCGAGCGCTCCAGCGACTGGGTCGCCGCGGCCCGCGAGGCCACCGAGCTCGCCGACAGCACCGAGGACCCGGCGCTGCGGATCGCCGTCCGCCGCGCCGCGGCCTACGCCGAGATCTGCGCCGGCGACCTCGACGCGCTGGAAGCCACGGTCGACGAGCTGCTGGAGCTGACCGGCGGGGACCCGACGCTCGGGGCGGGAATCGTCGTCGGCTGCCCGCTCGCCTGGGGGCGGATGGCGAAGGCGATGGCGATGCGCGAGCGCGGCCGGCCGGAGGTGGCCGAGGAGCTGCTCGACGCCGCGCTCGAGGTCGCGCGCGCCCAGGACGATCCCGAGACCGAGAGCTGGGCCCTCGGGACCAAGAGCCTGGTCCTCGCCGACCGCGGCGAAACCGAGGCCGCGCTCGGGCTCGTCCGCCGCAGCCTGGAGCTGAGCGAGCGGCTGGGGGACGTCTTCTCCCGCAGCACGGCGCTGACCGGCGCCTGCTACGTGCTGCTGGCCGCCGGCGAGAGCGAGGAAGCGCTGCGGTCGGTCGAGCTCGCCGACCGCATCTACCGCGAGGCGATGCGGGTCGGCGGCGAGACCGAGGCATGGCGCTCGACGATGCGGGCGCGAGCCCTGCTGGCGGTGGGCCGCGGGGAGGATGCGCTCGAGGAGGCCGAGTGGTCGCTGGCGGTCGCCCGGCGCAAGGAGATGGGCTGGCAGATCCCCCCCGCGCTCCAAGCCGTCGCGCAGGCGCGGGCCGCGCTCGGGCTCGACGGCGTCGAGGAGGCGCTCTCCGAAGCGGCCGAGTTCGCGAGGGCGCGCGGCCACCGGATGATCCTGAGCAAGGTCGAAGCCGAGCGCGAGGCGCTGAGCGCCGCCTGAGGCCTCAGGAGCTGCGCCCGGCGCGCTGGCGCTCGAGCTCGGCGACCATCAGCTTCGTGTGCAGGGCGGCGATCAGGTCGCGCAGCGGCTCGGCGCCCGCTTCCAGCATCTCGACGACCCGCTCGGGCGGGACCTCGCCCGCGAGCCGGCTCATCACCATGTCGATCTCCTGCCGGACGAGCTCTTCGAGCGCGGTCTTGTAGCGGACGGTGTCGTAGACCGTGAAGCCGATCTCCTCGTCGTAGCCGCCGGCGCGAAAGCGGCCGATGGCCTCGATGATCGTCACGTCGGAGGGCGAGTAGCCGCGGCTGTTGGGCGTCAGGATGCCGAGCTCGGCGAGGCGGTCGAGGACCTACCGCGGAAGCCCGTAGCGCTCGCGCACCTCGGCCGCCGGCGTCCGCGCCCGCTCGCCGACCAGGGCGCGGTCGAGGATGCGGTCCTCCAGCTCGAGCAGGGCTTCGGCCCGCCCGGTGCCCTCCTCCAGCAGCTGGCGGATCGCCTTCAGCGGCAGGAAGCGCTCCTCCTGCAGCCGCTTGATCAGCCTGATCCTGTCGACGAACTCCGGCGGGTAGTACGCCATGTTCCGGCTCGTCTTGACCGGCTCCGGCAGCAGGCCCTCGCGCAGGTAGTGCTTGATCGTCGGCACCGGCACGCCGGAGGCCTCGGCCAGCTCGCCGATCCTCAGCAGCTCGGCCCCCGCGGTGCTCATGCGCGGAACTCCGCGCCCTCGGCGCTCGCGTCCGGCACCGCGGCGGCGCCGGACTCGAGCATCGCCGCCACCTGCTCCGCCGAGTAGCCGGCATCGCGCAGAACCTCCTCGGTGTGCTCGCCGAACGCGGGCGCCGGCCGGCTCGGATCGCCGGGGGTCCGGCTCAGCTTCACCGGCACGCCGAGCTGGCGGATCGGGCCGATCGCCGGCTGCTCGAGCTCGACCACCATCTCGCGCGCCCGCACCAGCTCGGAGTCGAGCGCCTCGTCGAGGTCGAGGACGGGCTCCACGCAGCAGTCGTGCTCGTCGTTGAAGGCCCGCCACTCCTCCTTGGTGCGGGCGCGGAAGACCGCCGCGACCTCTTCCCAGGTCTTCGAGCCCGGCGCGTCGAACTGCCCCGCGATCAGGTCGGGGCGGCCGACGCCGTTGCAGAGCGCGGCCCAGAACTTCGGCTCCAGGGCGGCGCAGCTGACCCAGCCGTCGGCGGCCGCGTAGGGCAGGTAGCAGACGTGGGCGCCGGTCAGCGTCCCCCTCCCCCGTCGCGGAACCTCGCCGTCGCAGAGGTAGGCGCCGGCGACCATCGCCAGCCAGCTCAGGGCTCCGTCGGTCATCGAGACGTCGATCAGCTGGCCCTCGCCGGAGCGGCGGCGCTCGTGCAGGGCAACCATCACCGAGAAGGCGGCCATCACGCCGCCGTTGACGTCGGCGATCTGCCCGGCGGAGAGGACCGGCGGGCCGTCGGCGGCGCCGGTCAGCCCGAGCAGGCCGATCAGGCTCAGGTAGTTCTGGTCGTGGCCGGCGCGCTGGGCGTTGGGGCCGTCCTGGCCGTAGCCGGTGATCGCACAGACGACGACTCCGGGATTGGCCTCGCGCATCCGCTCGTACCCCACCCCCAGCCGGTCGAGGACCCCGGGCCGGAAGCCGTCGAGGACGACGTCGTAGCCGCCGACGAGCCGCAGGAACGCCTCGCGGCCCGCCTCGCTCTTGAGGTCGAGTCGGATCGAGCGCTTGCCGCGGTTCAGCGCCAGGTACAGCGCCGAGCGCGTGCCCAGGCCCTGCTGCTCCTCGTCGCCGTAGTAGGGCGGGGCCCAGCGGATGTAGTCGCCCCCGCCGGTGTCCTCGACCTTTAGGACCTCGGCGCCGAGGTCGGCCAGCAGCAGCGAGCAGAAGCCGCCGGGCAGGAGCCGGGTGAGGTCGAGGACCCGGACGTCGCTGAGCGGCGGCGAGCTCACGCCGGCTCCACGGCGACCGGGAAGTCAACCGAGTTGGCGATGTAGCAGAGCGCGTGGGCGCGGTGGTGGAAGCCCTCGATCGCGTCGGGGTCCGGCGGCTCGCCGGCCCATCGCACCCGGGGCCGCAGCGTCGCGGAGGTGAAGCGCTTGCCCTCCAGCACCCCTTCGGCGTCGTCTTCGTAGGAGGCCACCTCGAGCCCCCGCCTGCGGGCGATGCCGAGGAAGAAGAGCATGTGGCAGCTCGAGAGGGCGCCGACCAGCATGGCCTCGGGATTTGCCCTGCGGTCGTCGCCGCCGAGCTCGGGCGACGTTGAGGCCGGCAGCGACTGGGCGCCGAGAAGCACCTCGTGCGCGCGGAGGTCGTCTCCCTCGCCGCCGCTCCAGGCGACGCCGGCTCGGTGGATCGTCGTCTCCACGGCTCAGGCCTCCGCTCGCCTCGGAACCCCCAGCAGCTCGCGCGCCTCGGCGACGGTGGCGGCGCGGCGGCCGACGTCCTCGGCCATCTGCCGCGCCTTCGCGATCAGGTCGCCGTTGGACCTCGCCATCTCGCCGTTCGGCAGGTAGAGGTTGTCCTCGACCCCGGCGCGGACGTTGCCGCCGAGGACCAGCGCGGCGCCCAGCAGCTTCCACTGGTCGCGCGAGATCCCGATCACCTGCCACTGGTTGGCGCCCCCGGGCCCGCCGGGGATCTGGTCGGACATCGCGGTGACGTTGCGCGGGGTCGGCCGGATCCCGCCGGTGACCCCCATCACCAGGGAGATCTGGAGCGGCTCCTGCAGCAGGCCCATGTCGAGCAGGGGGTCGAGGTTGGCGACGTGGCCGGCGTCGAAGCACTCGTGCTCGGGCTTGATGCCGAGCTCCTTCATCGCGGTGAGGAACTCGATGATGGTGTCGAAGCTGTTCTCGAACACCGCCTTGAAGACGAAGTCCTGGCGGCGCCTCGAGTACTTCGCGTAGTTCATCGAGGACATGTTCAGCGCGGCGACGTCGGGCCGCAGCGCCCGCAGGTACTCGAGCCGCTTCTCGATCGGGATGCCGATCGCGCCCGTCGAGTAGTTGACGATGACGTCGCCGACCTCGGCGAGGATCGCCTCGGTGATCGCCTGGAAGTCCTCGACGTCGTAGGACGGTGTGCCGTCGGGCTTCCGTGCGTGGATGTGGATCTGCGAGGCGCCCTCGTCGACCGCGCGCCGCGCCTCGGCCGCGTACTCCTCGGGCGTGTAGGGGATCGCCGGGCACTGGTCGCGATTGGCGATCACGCCGCTGATCGAGCAGCTGATGATGACCGGATCCTCGAAGCTGCTCATCGTGCGTCCTCCTAGACCGGCATCACGCCGTGACGTTTGCGCGGCTTCTCGACCTGCTTGTGGCGGGCCATCCGCAGCGCCTTGATGATCGTCGGACGGGTCTCGCGCGGATCGATGATTTCGTCGATCACCGCGTTGCCGGCGGCGATGTAGGGGTCGATCCGCTCGCGGACCGCGTTCAGCATCGCCTCCCGCGCCGCCTCCGGATCCTCCGCCGCCTCGATCGCCGAGCGGCCGATGATTTCGACCGCGCCCTCGGCTCCCATCACCGAGATCTCGGCGCCGGGCCAGGCGACGATCACGTCCGGCTCGTAGGCCTTGCCGCACATCACGTAGTAGCCCGCCCCGTAGGCCTTGCGGACGACCACCGTCACCTTCGGCACGGTGGCGCGGCTGACCGCGTAGAGCAGCTTGGCGCCGTGGCGGATGATCCCGGCGTGCTCGACCTTCGAGCCGACCATGAAGCCGGGGATGTCCTGGAGGAAGACGAGCGGGACGTTGAAGGCGTCGCAGAGGTTGATGAAGCGCGCCGCCTTGTCGGAGGAGTCGTTGTCGAGGACGCCGGCGAGGTGCTTGGGCTGGTTGGCGACGATCCCGACCGGCTGGCCGCCGAAGCGCGCGAGGCAGGTGATGACGCTGCGGGCGAAGCGCGGCTTCAGGTCGAACCACTCGCCATCGTCGACGATCTCGGCGATCACCTCGTACATGTCGTACGGCTTGCGGTTGGAGTCGGGGACGATCTCCATCAGCTTCGCCGACATCCGGTCGTGGGGGTCGCTTGGATTGGCGCGCAGCGGCGGCTTCTCCTCCCAGCTGGAGGGGAAGTAGGAGAGGTAGTCCTTGATCGCGGCTATGCACTCCTCGTCATCGGCGACCTCGAGGTCCCCGACCCCCGATTTGCGGCAGTGGACCTTGGCGCCGCCGAGCTCCTCCATCGAGATGTCCTCGCCGGTCACGGCCTTGGTCAGGTGCGGGCCGGCGAGCGCCATCGCGCCCTGGCCGGAGACCATCGGCACGAAGTCCGCCAGCGCCGGGATGTAGGCGGTCCCGGCGGCGCAGGGTCCCATCATCGCCGCGACCATCGGGATCACCCCCGACATTTCGACCTCCTCGCGGAAGAGCTGGCCGGAGCCGGCGAACAGCGAGCCGGTCGCCTCCTGGATACGGGCGCCGGCGGAGTCGAGCAGCCAGACGAACGGCATCCGCTTGCTCAGCGCCATCTCGCGCAGGCGGCTGACCTTGATCTCGCCGGTCATCCCCATCGAGCCGGCCATCACGGTGAAGTCGTAGGCGACGATGCAGCAGGCGCGCCCCTCGATGTCGCCCCAGCCGGTGATGACGCCGTCGGCGGGCGCCTCGACACCCTCCATCGCCCGCTGGGAGAAGTGCGGGCGCCCGTGCAGCCCGAGCTCGACGAAGGTCCCCTCGTCGACCAGCAGGTCGATCCGCTCGCGGGCGGTCAGCTTGCCGCGCTCGTGCTGCTTGTCGATCTTCTCCCGGCCGCCGCCGAGCCGGGCCTTCTCGCGGCGCTCGTGCAGCTGCTCGGTCAGCTCGTCGAGCGGCGCGGCGCCGGGCAGGAGGTGGGAATCGCCCATCACCGGCCCTTCCAGTTCGGCTCGCGTTTCTCGAAGAAGGCGGTGACGCCCTCGACGATGTCCTCGGTGGTGAAGGTGAGCGAGAGCTGGGAGCGCAGGAACTCCAGCGCATCGTCGACGGCCATGTCCTGCTGGCGGTACATCGCGTCGTGGCCGAGCCGCATCAGGACCGGGCTCTTGGACGCCAGCTTCGAGGCCCAGTCGGCGACCGCCGCGTCGAACTCGGCGGCGGCGACGACCTTGTTCGCGAGGCCGTACCCGACCGCCTCCTCGGCCGAGAGCCGCTCGCCCAGCAGCATCATCTCGTTGACCTTCTTGCGCGGGACGTTGCGGTAGATGATCGCCATGATCATGTAGGGGAAGGCGCCGACGTTGATCTCAGGGGTGCCGAAGGTCGCCCCCTCCTTGGCGATCACCAGGTCGCAGGAGAGCGCCAGCCCCATCCCCCCCGCCAGGACGTGGCCGTTGACCGCGCAGAGCGAGGGCTTGCCGAGCCGGGGCATCAGCCGGAAGAACTCGAGGAAGAGGTCGGAGGCGAAGTGTTTCTGCACCAGCGGCACGTCCGCCGCGAAGCCGCCGAGGTCGGCGCCGGCGCAGAAGACCTTGTCGCCGGCGCCGGTGAGGACCACGGCGCGCACCGCGTCGGAGTCGCGGGCCTGTTCCATCGCCTCGACCAGCTCGGCCAGCATCTGACCGGAGAGCATGTTCCGCTTCTCGGGGTCGTCGAGGGTGACGGTGGCGACGCCGTCGACGACCTCGTATCCGACCTTCTCGTAGCTCCCCGGGCTCATCCGCGGCGCGAACAATAGACGACCCCGCTGGAAGTGGGAAGTGCTACTGTCCACTCGCCCCCGGGGTGCCTGATCTAAGGGGCCTATATAGGGGCGGGAAATCAGACACCCGCGAGGAGGAGAGACCTGTGGCGACCGCGACGACCGATGGCTCCGCCGTAATCAAGCCCGACCACGCGGCCGGGCGCAAGCACTTCATCTTCACCCAGGAGCACGAAGACCTGCGCGAGTCGATGCGCTCCTGGGTCGAAAAGGAGCTCTATCCCCACCGCAACGAGTGGGAGGAGACCTACTGGCCGACCGAGGCGATGAAGCGGGCCGGCGACCTCGGCTACCTCGGCCTCTGCTTCCCCGAGGAGTACGGCGGCCAGGGCGGCGACTACTTCTACTCCCTGGTCCGCGCCGAGTGCATGAGCTATTCGGGCTCCGGCGGCACCAACATGGGCTTCGCCGTGCAGACCGACATGGTGCTGCCGCCGATCCACCTGCTCGGCACCGAGGCGCAGAAGCGCAAGTACCTCGAACCCGGGCTGAAGGGCGAGAAGGTCGGCAGCCTCGGGATCACCGAGCCGGGCGCCGGCTCCGACGTCGCCGGGATCCGCACCACGGCGATCCGCGACGGCGACGAGTACGTCATCAACGGCTCGAAGACCTTCATCACCAACGGGCCCCGGGCCGACTTCATCGTCCTCGTCTGCAAGACCGACCCCGGCGAGCGCCACGCCGGCATCACCCTGTTCGTCGTCGACCTGCGGGACGAGAGCGGCGAGAAGGTGCCCGGCTTCAGCGTCTCCAACGAGCTGGAGAAGATGGGGATGCACGCCTCCGATACGGGCGAACTGGCCTTCGAGGACGTCCGCGTCCCCGCCGACGCCGTCCTCGGCGAGGTCGGCAAAGGCTTCTACCACATCGCCTGGGAGCTCCAGGGCGAGCGGCTGGTCGCCGCCGCCGGCTGCCACGCGGGAGCCGAGCGGATGATCGAGCGGACGCTCGAGTACGC
>JBLNAC010000369.1:0-4699 GCA_050259155.1 Syntrophothermus sp. | reverse complement strand
AGCTCTTCCGCCGTCCTGGCGCTGACCGGGCGGCTGTATTCGGCCGGCTCCAGATGCTTGACGGTGCGGCCGTCCGGGTCGACGACGCGGTTCCAGATCTGCGGCTTCATCAGCCTGCCGCCGTTGGCGATCGCGGCGGCGACCATCGCGATCTGCAGCGGCGTCGCCAGCAGCCGCTCCTGCCCGATCGCGACGCGGGCCAGGTCGACCGGGTCGTTGCGGCCGAGGACGCCGCTTTCGCCGTAGACGCCGCTGGTGTAGACCTCGTCGCTGGGCAGATCGATCGGGGGGGTCGAGCCGAAGCCGAACTTTTCCATCGTCTCGAACAGCTGGCTCTGGCCGACACGCTGCCCGAGCTGGCCGAACCAGGTGTTGACCGAGTTGGTCAACGCCGTGTCGAGCGAGATTTCCCCCCAGTTCTGGTTGAAGTCGTTGGCGAGGGGGATCCCTTCGTCGAGGATCGTGCCGGGAGCGTTGATCGTCGTTTCGGGAGTGATCACGCCGCTTTCGAGGCCCGCCGCGGCGGTCACGACCTTGAACGTCGACCCGGGGGGGTAGAGGCCCTGCGTGGCGCGGTTGAGCAGCGGGGTTTCGACCCTGTTCAGGTTGAGCTTCCCGAGTTCGTAGGGGATCCGGTTGGGGTCGTACGGCTTGTTGGAGGCCATCACCTTGACCGCGCCGGTGCTCGGTTCGATCGCCACCACCGCGCCGAACCCGGCTTCCTCGAGGTCGGCCAGGGCGACGCGCTGCGCTTCGGTGTCGAGGTTGGTGACGACGTCGTCGCCTTCCTTGTTGCGGCCCGTCAGCTCGTCGAGGATCGAGTTGAATTCCGATTCTTCGCCGACCAGTTCGGCGTTGTGGTACTGCTCGAACTCGGAGTCGCCCTGGCGCACGTAGCTGTAGCCGATCGGGTGGCCGAAGAGCGCTCCCTCGGGATAGTGGCGCACATAGCGCAGCGAGGCCCCGCGGCCCTTCGGCCGGGACACCGCGATCACGGTCCCGTCGGCGGCGAGGATGCGGCCGCGCCGGATCTGCTGCTGCTCGAGCAGCGGTCGCTTGTTCGCTTCCTCTTCCTTCAGCGCCTTCGCGTCGAACACCGACCAGTAGGACGTGAAGGCGACGAGGACGGCGAAGAGCACGACGATGAAGGCGAAGAGCTTGACGATCTGGCGGTTCACGTCGCGCCTCCGGCATCGGCGGCTTCACGCCGGGCGCGGTCGGAGATCAGCAGCAGCAGCGCGAGCAGCACGAAGTTGGCGACGATCGAGCTGCCGCCGTAGCTGACGAAGGGCAGGGTGACGCCCGTCAGCGGGATCACCCGGGTGACGCCGCCGATGATCACGAAGGCCTGGATCGCGAAGACGGCGGTCAGCCCGGTCGCCAGCAGCTTCGAGAAGCCGTCGTTCGCGATCAGCGCGATCTTGAAGCCGCGGGCGGTGATCAGCAGGTAGGTGAGGATCACCCCGCAGGCGCCGAACAGGCCGAGCTCGTTGACGATCAGCGCGTAGATCGTGTCGGTCTGCGCCGCCGGCAGCAGCGCGCTGCTGGTGCCGGGGATCGTCACCAGCCCCTGGCCGAACCCCTTGCCGAAGAGGCCGCCGTCGGCCTGGGCGAAGATCGACTGCAGGATCTGGTACCCGGTCCCGGTCGCGTCGCGATAGGGGTGGAGCCAGACTTCGACGCGATCGTGGACGTGAGGGATCGTGGTCGCGAAGAACCAGGCGCCGAGGACGAACATCGCCATCCCGATCACCACGAACGAGAAGCGCCCGGTGGCGACATAGAGGAGGGCCAGGAAGGCGGCGAAGAACATCAGCGAGCTGCCGAGGTCGCGGATGAAGACGAGCATGAACATCGACGCGCCCCAGACGACGAGCATCGGCCCGAAGTGCTTCAGCGGGGGAACCGTCACCCCGAGCACGCGGCGGGCGCCGACGATCAGGACCTCGCGGTGCTCGCGCAGGTAGCTGGCGAGGAAGATGACGATCCCGATCTTCGAGAACTCCGCCGGCTGGAAGGCGATCGGACCGAGCTTCACTCCGAGATAGGCGCCGTTGACCTGCTGTCCGATACCCGGCACCCGCGGCGCCAGCAGCAGCAGGATCGAGGCCGCCGCGATCGTGTACCGGTAGCGCTCGAGCACCTGGTAGTCGCTGCGCAGGAGCTGGATCGTCAACGCGAAGAGGACGAGGCCGAGGACGAACCAGTTCGCCTGGTCGCGGGCCAGGCTTTCATCGATCCGGTAGATCATCACCAGCCCGAAGGCGGTCAGGAGCGCCATCAGCGGAAACAGGTAGGGGTCGGCGTGGGGCAGCCTGATCCGGAGGAAGAGGTGGGTGGCGAGGCAGACGGCCAGGAAGTAGGCCCCGTAGACCAGGCTGACGTTTTCGACCTGCGGCCCCTCCTGGGTGAGGACGGCAGCGAAGCCGGCGGTCAGCAGCAGCGCGACCGGAACCAGGGCGACCAGCTCCCGGTTCCTGGCGGAGGTCACGGAACCCCCTGGCTTCGTTCGATTTCTTCCAGCAGCGAGACCGCGTCGCCCCGCGAGCGGAGGTCGTTTCCGGTGACCGCGTCCAGCCGCTTGCCGGCCAGCGCCCCGGTCTGGATCGGGCTCGAGTAGCGCTCTTCGTAAAGCTTGATGCCGAAGGGCAGTTCGTAGGGCAGGCCGCGGTAGAGGGCGACGCGGCCGGCGGAATCCGTGCCGAGGAACCAGACCTGCCGATTGCCGTACCAGGCGCCGAAGGCGAGCGCGGCGAGGACGGCCACCGCCGCCAGGATCTTCGCTGCCCGCTTCAGGCGGCGGCGATCCGGCTTGGCCGCCAGCTCCTCACGGCGCTTCCGGGCGGCCTCCGCCGCGGCGCGACGGCGCACCTCGGTCGCGGTCAGCCCCGCCTCTTCGGCGCTCGGCCCGATCAGCGTCGCGCCCTCCTCCCGGCGGGGCGCCGCGGCGGCGTCCTCCAGCCGGAAGGCGAGGACGGTGATGTTGTCGCGGCCGCCGGCGCGGTTTGCTTCGTCGACGAGGGCACGGGTGGCGCTCTGCATCGAGGACGCCCGGCCGAGGATGCGGGCGACGTGCTCCTCGTCGATCATCGTCGTCAGGCCGTCGGAGCAGATCAGGAACACGTCCCCCGCCTGCGCCGGCACGGTCTGCACGTCGACTTTGACCTCCGGCTCGGGGCCGAGGGCGCGGGTGATGATCGAGCGCTGGGGGTGGTCCTCGGCCTGGGCGTCGGTGAGCTGGCCCTTGCGCCGCATCTCCTCGACGAGCGAGTGGTCGCGTGTGAGTCGTTCCAGCCGCCCGCCCCGGTACCGGTACGCGCGGCTGTCGCCGACGTGGCCGATCGCCACCTCCTCGGCCTCGAGGTCGACGATCATCGCCGTCGTCGTCGTCCCCATCCCCGCCAGCTCGGGGTCGCGCCGCGCGCGCTCGTGAATCGTCCGGTTGGCGGCCTCGATCGTCTCCTCGAGGATCCGCTCCGGCGCCGCCTGCGGCAGCTCGCGGTCGAACGCCTCGGCGGCGGCCTTGGAGGCGACCTCGCCGGCCTGGGCCCCGCCCATCCCGTCGGCGACGACGAAGACGTTGCCGCGGTTGAACAGCGAGTCCTCGTTGGCGTTGCGCTGACGGCCCGTGTCGGTGCGCGCGGCCTGGTCGTCGATCCGCAGCGTCATGACCCACCGCTTTCGCCCGGGATCCGCGCGCACCGCGTGGGATCCGGTCCGCTGCCGCGCCTCACGAGATCTCCAGCCTGAACTCGGTGTCGCCGATCTGGACCGTGTCGCCGTCGATCGCCTCCGCCTCGCCGTCGAGACGGGCGCCGTTGAGCAGGGTGCCGTTGGTCGAGTTCATGTCCTCGACGTAATAGCGACCGCCGCGTTCGAAGACGCGGGCGTGGATGCTCGAGGCGTAGCGATCCGAGATCCGCACGTCGGCGTCCTTGGAGCGGCCGATCGAGAGGCCGCCGATCAGGTCGAAGCGCTGGTCGCGCTCGAGGCCGCCGCCGCGCTCGGCGACCAGCCACGCGTCGCTGCCGTGCGGGGCCCCGGCGAAGCCCTGGGGGGCGTGGAAGCCGGTCGCGTCTGGGGCGGGGGAGGTCGTGCGCCGCAGGTCCTTCATCGCGCTGCGGGCGATCACCAGCAGGAACAGATAGAGCACGGCGAGGAAGCCGAACTTGAGAGCTACCGATATCGGGTCGTATTCCACGCTCTCGGCACCTTAGTGACGGCCCCCGGCGCCGTTCTCGAACCCCACGGCCCCCTACTGCTCGATGTCGAAGGTGAAGATCGTCGTGCCGAGCGTCACCTGGTCTCCGGGGCTGAGCCGGGTCGAGGCGACGCGGCGGCCGTTGACCTTGACCCCGTTCGTCGAGCCGAGGTCGACGATCTGCCAGTCCCCGGAGTCCGAGCGACGCAGCTCGGCGTGCCGGCGGGACACGTTGGGGTCGGCGAGCACGCACTCCGCGGACTTGGAGCGGCCGATCGTCGCCCGCGGGCCGTCGAGCACGTAGCGGCGGTCGTCCAGCGAGACGACCGCCCGGGTCGAGACCAGCGCCCGCACCGCCTGCTCCGGCTGTTTCGGACGCTCGCGATCCCGCTCGCGGACGGCCGAGTAGACCATGGTGTGGCCCTCTTCGCCCTGCGTCGCCCGGTCCCCCTCGTGCGCCGGGGGCTTGACCAGGCGAGCCGGGATCCCCAACTCGCC
>JBLNAC010000368.1:0-3488 GCA_050259155.1 Syntrophothermus sp. | reverse complement strand
GCGTCCTCACGGGGGCGTCCGACTTTCGCCCCGCATTTCGGGGACACCGTCGCGTTCGGTTTCGACACCCACCGGGGGGGGGTCGCCGCCGGCGCCGGCTACGGCCGGCCGCCGAAGTGGGGGACGTCGACCCGCGCGGTGTAGAGGGAGGCGCGGGGCTCGTCGCCGCCCATCCCCAGCCGCCAGTCCGGGGCCACGCACATCAGCAGGGTGCGGCCGTCGGGGCCCCCGAGCATCGCGGCGTAGATCGCCATCCCCTCCTCGGGCGCGGGGTGCTCCTCGAGGATCTCGCCCCCCGGCGCCACTCGGGCGATCCGGGTGTGCAGCGAGTCCCCGCACCAGGCGCAGCCCTCGGCGTCGAGTGTGCAGCCGTCGGGCCCGTAGCCGACCTTGGTGTACTCGGCGTCGATCTCCTCCAGCGGCGGGGTCGGCGCGATCTGGGCGTAGACGCGGCGGTTGGAGAGGACGCCGTCGGGCGAGAGGTCGAAGGCGGTGAGCCGCGCGGCGATCGTCTCGGCGACGATCAGGGTCCTCTCGTCCGCCGTCAGCATGATCGAGTTCGGGAAGTGGAGGTCCTCGGCGGCGGCGGTCACGGTGCCGTCGGGGTCGACCCGCATCAGCGTCGCGCCCCGCGCCGGCTCGCCGGCGTAGAGGTCGTAGCCGAAGTTGCCGACCCAGGCCCGGCCGCCCGAGTCGACGACCATGTCGTTCGCCTCCCCCCGCGAGAATTCCGAGAGGTCGGCGTGGAGGCTCTTCTCGCCGCCGGGCGCGACCCGCCAGACCGCGTGCCCGGTCATCGAGACGGCGAGCAGGTCGCCGTCGGGGAGCCAGCCGAGTCCCGAGGGCTGCTCGAGCGATATCTCACGCTCGATCGCGCCCTCGGGATCGATGACGAGGACCCGCGCGCCGTCCGTGTAGAAGTCGGAGACCCACCAGCGGCCCTCGTGCCAACGCGGGGACTCGAAGAAAGTCCCTCCCTCCATGAGCTTCGTCAGCTCACGCACCCGCCGAGCCTATGACGGCCCCGCCGGCCGCGCGGCGGTCAGTCGGGGTCGCTTTGGGAGATCTCCATGCGGGCGCGCTCGATCTCCGCCTGGAAGCGCTGCATCCCCGCCAGCCAGCGCGCCGGGTCGCCCGCCTTGCGCTGCATGTAAGTGTGGACCTCGGGGTGGGAGAGGACGAGGAAGCGGCCCTCGGCGATCCCGGCGAGGAGCGCCTCGGCGGCCTCGTCGGGGGCGATCGTCGCGCCGGACGCGGTCGCGAGGCGCGAGCTCGGGTCTTCCTTCCGCCACGTTTCCAGCATCGGCGTCGCCACCCCCTGCGGGCAGAAGCAGGAGAAGCCGACGCCGGACTCCGGCCCGCCGTAGGTGATCGCGAGCCACTCGGCGACGGCGACGGCGGCGTGCTTGGTGACCGAGTAGGGCATGAGGCCCGGGTTGGCGAGCAGGCCGGCGGCGGAGGCGGTCGAGCTGAGATGGCCCCGGCGGCGCTCGAGCATCCCCGGCAGCAGCCGCCGCGCCGCCCAGACGTGGGCCATCACGTTGATCTCCCAGATCCGCTGCCACTCGGCGTCGCTCACCTCGGGGCCGCCGAGCGGCCCGCCGATGCCGGCGTTGGAGAAGAAGGCGTCGACCGGGCCGAAGCGCTCCTCGGCGGCGTCGACGAGGCGCTCGATCTCCTCAGGGCGGCCGACGTCGGCCGCCAGCCCGAGCGCCTCGGGCCCGAGCTCGGCGGCGACCCGCTCCGCCGCGGCGCCGTCGAGGTCGGCGACGACGACCGCGCCCGCGCCCGCCCGCGCCAGCCGTCGCGCCAGCGCCGCGCCGATGCCGCTGCCGCCGCCGGTGACGACCGCGTGTGCGCCTCTCAGCTCCACCGCCCGGACGCTCCAACCTCGGCGCGCGCCGTCAAACGAACTAGGCTGGCCCGCAGGTGGGATTCGTCAAGACAGCGGCGGAGGTCGAGCGGATCGAGGAGGTGCTGCGGGCTCCCCGGTTCGGCGCCGCGCAGCTGCTCTCGGTCGAGTTCCTCTCCGACCCGGAGTTCGTCGCCGCGGTGCTGCCGCCGCCGCTGGAGCCGGTGGCCGAGCCGAGGATGCGGACGATGGTCGGCCGCTGGTCCTCCAACTGCGTCGGCGACTTCCATGGCGGCACCGTCTACGTCGCCGCCCAGCACGAGGGAGTCGCCGGCGAGTACCAGCTGTCCCAATTCATGGACCGCGACGTGCCGACGATCTTCGGCCGCGACCTGTTCGGAGAGCCGAAGAAGGTCGGCCGCAGCATGCTGCTGGGCCGCGGAGACCGCTTCCGCGGCTGGGTGGAGTCCGGCGGCGTCCGCGTGCTCGAGATCGAGGGGGAGATGGAGCGAGACCGCGGACCGTTCGAGGCGACGGGCAACAGCTTCAACTTCAAGTCGCGGCCGGCCGCCGACGGGCGCGGGCTTCAGGAGGACGCCGTCCTCACCCTGATGCGGACCGAGGTGCGGGGGAGCGTCTCGCTGGCGGGGAGGCCGGCGATGGCGCTGCGCGGGACCGCGCACGACCCGCTCGATGAGATCCCGGTCGCGTCGCTGACCCGCGCCACCTACCTGGAGGCCGAGCTGGCGGCGTCCTGCGAGGCGGTCGCCCGCACCCCCGCGGCCGACTTCGCCCCCTACCACCACGGTCGCAACTACGACTGGAGCGCGCTGGCGACCGAGTGACGCGCCATCGCCGCCTCGACCGCGGCGGCGAGCTCATCCCCTCGCAGCTTCGGCGCCGGCCCCGCGGCGAGGCCGCCGATCAGCGTCCGGCAGTACTGGCCGGCGATCTCGGTCGCCGACAGCCGCCCGCGCGGCTCGAACCAGGTCCACGCCCAGTTGCACATCCCGAACACCTGCAGCGCGGTCAGCTGCGGGTCGACCTTGGTGAAGGCGCCGGACTCGACCCCGCGGCGGATGATCCCGATCACGATCCGCGAGTACTCGTCGCGCATCGCCCGCACCTCGGCCATCAGGTCTTCGGAGGCCGAACGGACGATCTCGCGCGAGAAGGCGACAGTCGCCGCCCGGTCGTCCTGCTGGGAGAGCATCAGCTGGTAGACGATCAGCTGCAGCCGGTCGACCGGGTCCTCGAAGCCGGCGAGGAACTCCTCCGCCTCCGCCAGGCGCCGGCGCATGTAGTCGGCGTTCAGCTGCTCCAGCAGCGCTTCCTTGCTGCGGAAGTGGTGGAGGATCGTGCCCTTGCTGATCTCCAGCGCTTCGGCGACGTCGCGGACGCTGACCTCGTCGTAGCCGCGCTCGGCGACCATCTCGGTGAAGCACTGGAGGATCTCCCCCCGCCTGCTCTTGCGCGCCACGGGCGCCATCATGCCAACAGCCCCCGCGCGAACGGCGCCATCATGCCAACAGCTCCCGGGCGATGATGAAGCGCTGGATCTCGGCCGTGCCGCCGCCGATCTGCATCAGCTTCGCGTCGCGCATGTAGCGCTCGACCGGGAACTCGTCGATGTAGC
>JBLNAC010000367.1:0-2679 GCA_050259155.1 Syntrophothermus sp. | reverse complement strand
GCTGGCGCTGGCGCTGGCCGCGGCCGCCTGCGGCGGGTCGGGCGGGCCGACGAGGGCGACGCTGGTTCTCGACTTCATCCCCAACGCCGTCCACGCCGGCATCTACCGGGCCCTGGAAGCCGGCTACTACGAGGAAGGGAACATCGACCTGGAGATCGTCCAGCCGACCTCGACCGCCGACACGCTGAAGCTGATCGACGCCGGCAAGGCCCAGTTCGGGATCGCCGACGGGATCGACCTCGCCACCCAGATCGCCGACGGCCGCGACGCCAAGGGCATCATGGCGCTGCTCGAGCGCCCCGCCGGCGGCCTGATCACGCTGAAGGAGGAAGGCATCGCGAATCCGAAGCAGCTCGAAGGCAGGACGGTCGGGATCACCGGCGTGCCCTCGGACACCGCGGTCCTCGACACCGTCGTCGGCGCCGCCGGCGGCGACCCCGCCAACGTCGACGTCGTCACGATCGGCTTCAACGGCGTCACGGACCTGGAGAGCCGCAGGATCTCGGCCTTCACCGGCTTCGTCCCGGCCGACGGCGCCCAGGTCGAGCACGACGGCTACCCGACCCGGTCGTTCCCGCTCTACGAATGGGGCGGCCCCAGCTACCCGGGCCTGGTCGTCTTCTCGACGCGCAGCCGGATCGAAAGGGAACCGCAGCTGATGCAGGCCTTCGTCTCGGCGACGATCAGGGGCTACGAAGACGTCCTCCGGAACCCCGAGCAGGGGATCGAAGCCCTCGTCGACGCCAACCCGGGCGTCAACCGGGAGCTCGCCGAAGAAAGCCTGCGGGCCTACCTGCCGCTGTTCCGGGGGGAAGCGTCCCGTTACGGGATCTTCGAACCGGAGGCGATCCGGGGGCTGTCCCGGTTCATGGTCGAAAACGGGCTCTCCCGGTCACCGATCAGCCCCGGGCGCTACGCGACCGACGAGTTCGTGGAAGGCGCCGGCTGACCCCAGCCCGGTAGCGTCCGGCGCATTGGCTGAGGGGACCGCCAAGCTGCGGGCCGAGGGCATCGGCAAGGTCTACCGGGGCGAGGGCACCGGGGTCGAGGCGGTGCGCGAGGTCGACCTCTCGGTGGGGGCGGGGGAGTTCGTCTCGATCGTCGGGCCCTCGGGCTGCGGGAAGTCGACCCTGCTCGACATCCTCGCGGGCCTGACCAGGCCCTCCGCCGGCCGCGTCCTGCTCGACGGCGGCCCGCCGGAGGAGCTGCTCGGCGAGATCGGATACATGCTCCAGCGGGACCTGCTGATGCCGTGGCGGACTGTGCTCGACAACACCTGCCTGGGGCTCGAGCTGACCGGCGTCGGGCGGAGCGAGGCGCGCCGGCGGGCGCTGGCCGAGTTCCCCCGCTTCGGCCTCTCGGGCTTCGAGCGGCAGTGGCCGGCGAAGCTCTCCGGCGGCATGCGCCAGCGCGCGGCGCTGCTGCGCACCTTCCTCGCCGGCCGCGAGGTGATGCTCCTCGACGAGCCGTTCGGCGCCCTCGACGCGCTCACCCGCCGGCAGATGCAGGCCTGGCTGCTCGACGTCTGGCAGGGGGCCGGGAAGACCATCGTCTTCGTCACCCACGACGTCGAGGAGGCGCTCTTCCTCTCCGACCGCGTCTACGTGATGTCCGGCCGGCCCGGCCGCGTCGTCCTTCGCCTCGACGTCGGGCTGCCCCGCCCGCGGCGCGGGGAGATCACGATGACCGAGGAGTTCCTCGCTCTCAGGCGGCGCCTGATGCAGCCGCTCGAGGAGGCCCTGCCCGCCGCACCCGGGGGTGCCGCCTGATGCCGCGGCCGCGCCGCATCGTCGCGGCGGTCGCCCCGCCGCTGGTCTTCGCCGTCGTCTTCCTCGGCCTCTGGCAGCTCTACGCCACGGTCGGGCCGGTCACCTCGCTCACCCTGCCGAAGCCGACCGAAGTCGCCAGCGCGCTGTGGGAAGACCGCACCTACCTGCTCGAAAACGCGGTGGTGACCGTCGAGGAGATCCTGATCGGGTTCCTGGCGGCGATCCTGGTCGGCCTCGCCCTGGCGATCCTGGTCCACTCCTCGCGGCTGGTCGAGCGCGCGCTCTACCCCTGGCTGGTCGCCTCGCAGATGGTGCCGATCCCGGCGATCGCCCCGCTGATCGTGATCTGGACCGGGTTCGACATCCGGCCGAAGGTGATCGTGATCGCGCTCGTCTGCTTCTTCCCGATCACCGTCAACACGATCGACGGCCTGCGCGCCGCCGACCCCGAGCTGCTGAAGCTGCTGCGGACGCTGCGCGCCGGCCGCGTCCAGCGCTTCCTCAAGGCCCAGCTGCCGGCCTCGCTGCCGTTCGTCTTCTCCGGCCTCAAGGTCGCGGCGGCGTTCAGCGTCATCGGCGCCGTCTTCGCCGAGTGGGTCGGCGCCTCCGAAGGCCTCGGCTACCTGATCCTCACCTTCAACAACCAGTCGGAAACCGCCGCGATGTTCGCCGTGGTGACGATCCTGGCGGCGATCGGCATCGGCCTGTTCCTGATCGTGCGGACGGTCGAGCACCTCGCCCTACCCTGGTACTACGAGGGTCGCGCCGAGGAGAGAAAGGGGCTGGAGATGGGGGCCGACAGGTGAGCGGACCGGCCACCGATAAGCGGCTGGCGGACCTCGCGCGCCTGCGCCGGGTCCGCGACCGGATCGACCGCGAGTACGCGCGCCCGCTGGACGTGGAGACGCTC
>JBLNAC010000366.1:0-5419 GCA_050259155.1 Syntrophothermus sp. | reverse complement strand
GGTTCGGTCATCTCTTCGTTAAGTGCCCAGCCGACGGCGACGCCTACCATCATGCCCATTCGCGCCTCCTCGGCGAGCAGGGCGCGCACCGCGACGATTCGCCGGTCAGGGTCGGGGACGGTCGCCGCGCGGAGCGTCTCGGCCTCGTGCGGCTCGCCGAACCAGCCTCCCTCGGCGAGGGCGGAGGCGAGCACCTTCTGCAGCTGCGGGGCCGCCCTGGCGACCATCCGCTCGGCCTCGGCGAAGCGCCGCGGGTCGAGCAGTCGCTCGATCGCCGCCTCGAACTCGCTCTCGTCCGGCACCGGCGCAGCCTAGAGGGTCGGCGCCGCCAAGTCAGTCGGAGGAATGGTGGAAGGCGGAGGCGGCGAGGCCGGCGAGCCCGCCGACGACGCCCCCCACCAGGCAGGCGTAGAAGTTCGCGGTGGCGACGAAGACCGGCAGCGCGATCAGGACCACGGCGGCGACCGCGACGCCGACCACGTCGTACTCCTGGTCGATCGAGCCGTGGGCCTCGGCGCGGCGCAGAGCGAACCAGGCCGCGACGGCCCCGAGCGCCATCCCGTTGCCGCCCGCGATCACCGTGACATCGCCCTGGGCGCTGGCGATGCCGGCAGCGGCGAGCATCCCGAGCGCCCCGCAGGCAACCAGAAGGACAGCCGTCGCCGGGGTCCCGAGGCGGCGCTCGATGCCCGTGGCGAAGATCGCCAGCCCGACCGAGATGACGAACAGGTAGCCGACGTCCACGTAGGCGAAGGGAGCCGTCAGGTAGCGCCACCAGTCGCCTTCCTGGAAGGGGACGACGACGCCGCCGAAGGAGATCAACCCGTAGCCGGTCGCCTTCTGGACCAGCAGGAGGATCGCCGACCCGAGGATCACGGCGAGCGTCGCGTAGGGGCGGCCGACGTCGCCGAGGCGGAGGCTGATGCGCGGCAGCCGGCGGCGCCGGCGCGGGATCAGGGCCTCGAACGCATCGCCGCGGCGCTCGAGCTTCGGCGCCCGCTTGCGCAGCCGGGCGCCGCAGTAGGGGCACTCGGTGACATAAGGGCTGACCTCCGAGCCGCAGTTCTTGCAGATGACGCTGAGCTCGGTCTCGCTCATGCAGTCGAGAATACCCCCCGCGTGCCCAGGCTCGCCCCGTCGCGGTGGCATACTGCCGAGGCACCCCCACTCCGAGGAGGAAAAACGTGGAGCTGAAGAGCCTGACCGAGCAGAAATCGCTGCTCGGGACCCTGCCGCCGGGCAAACGTGCGCGCCTGCACCGGCTTCTGTTCGAGTTCGGTCCCGGCAGCGGGACCCTGATGCTGCTGCCGATCGACCAGGGGATCGAGCACGGACCCCGGGACTTCTTCCCCAACCCGGCGTCCAAGGATCCCGATTACCAGTTCCGGCTCGCCGCCGAGGCCGGCTACTCGGCGCTCGCCTGCCAGATCGGGATGGCGGAGAAGTACTACCCGGACTACGCCGGGAGGGTGCCGCTGATCCTCAAGGTCAACGGGAAGACGGACATCCCCTCCTCGGCCCAGGCGCTCTCCACCTGCAATGCCAGCGTCGAGGACGGCGTCCGCCTCGGCGCCGACGCGATCGGCTACACGCTCTACGTCGGCTCGCCGCGGCAGGACGAGGATCTCGCCCAGCTGCGGACGGTCCGCGAGGAATGCGACCGCTTCGGGATGCCGCTGGTCGTCTGGTCCTATCCGCGCGGCGAAGCGGTCGAGGCCAAGGGCGGCCAGAACTCCTTCTACGCGATCGACTATGCGGCGCGGATGGCGATGGAGATGGGTGCCGACATCGTCAAGCTCAACATGCCGAAGATCGACCCCGCCAAGGACAAGGACGCCCCCGCTCCCTACAACGAGCTCGAGGTCGACCAGACGGAGGCGATCCGCCACTGCGTCGAGTCCGCGGGCCGCGCCCTGGTGGTGCTCTCCGGCGGCTCGAAGACCGACGACGAGACGGTCCTCCGCAACACGCGCGAGGTGATGGAGGCAGGCGGCTCCGGCGTCATCTTCGGCCGCAACGTCTGGCAGCGCGAGTGGAACGAGGCGCTGGAGATCATCGCCCAGATCAAGGAGACGCTGCTGGCGAACGTCCGCCGCACTCCCTGAGCGGCCGGCCCTGAACGCTCAGAATCCCCTTCTCGCGCCCTTAGGGGCGCGTGAGGCGCGATTCGCTGGGAAGCGCGGTCCTGGTCCTGCTGGTCGCGGCGGTGCTGCTGCGCCCCTGGGAGGGGCTCGGGGGGAGCGCTCTGCCCGCGGCCGAAGCGCGCGCCTACGTGGTCCGGGCGGTGGACGGGGACACGCTCGAAGTCGACCTGGCGGGTCGGCGCGAGGACGTCCGCCTGATCGGCGTCGACACGCCGGAGACGGTGAAGCCGGGAACGCCGGTGCAGTGCTTCGGGCCGCGCGCCTCGCGCTTCACCCATCGCCGGCTCGAACGGCGCCCGGTGCGGCTGGTGTTCGGCGTCGAGCGGCGCGACGTCTACGATCGGCTGCTCGCCTACGTCTACCTCGAAGGCCGCCTGTTCAACGCCGAGCTGGTCCGCCGGGGGCTGGCGCGGACGCTCGCGATCCCGCCCAACACCCGCTTCGCAGGGCGCTTCGAGCGCCTTCAGGGCTCCGCGGCGCGCGCCGGCAGGGGTCTCTGGGGCGGCTGCGGATCATGAGCGCGATGACCGTGAATCGTGAGCGAAGCATGAGTCGTGCAAGATCCTTTGCTACGGTGCCCGAGGTCCCGCGGGGGCCGCGACCATGAGAATGCGACAGAGCATCTCCCAGTTCGAGACCGCCTTCGAGCAGGAGACTTCACTCGAGCGCCGCCGGCGCGAGCAGCTTCGGCGCCGGGCCGCGAACCGCTCGCGGGCGCGGCGGATCCATCGCGATCAGCAGCACGGCAAGGTTCGCTTCAGCGTCCTCGCGGTCTGCCTGACCGTGACGGTCATCGTCGTGGTCGTGTCGATGTTCGAGGCGCTGGCCTTCCTCATCCACTAGGTCGCCGGTCGCGCAGCGGACGAATGCCGACGTCGAATAGACTCGCGCGCCTATGGCCCGACGCTCACTGAAGCCCGAGCTGAACAAGATCCGCGCCTGGGTTCAGCAGGGGCGCACCGATGCCTGGATCGCCCATCAGCTCGAAGTCAGCGCCAGCGAGCTGCGCGAGTTCCGCAAGCAGTACGACCTCTCCCCCGACGCGGAGAGCGCCAGCTCCGGCGAAATCGACCTGCGCGACGAGATCGAAGCCGAGATCGAGGCGGCGGCCGAGCAGGAACAGGCCGAAGAGGCGGAAGCCGCCGCGGAGCAGGCGGAGGAAGGCGAGGAGGCCGAGGAAGGCGAGGATGCCGAGGAAGGCGAGGAGGAGGCCGCCCGCCCGCGCCGCCGCCGCCGTCGCGGGCGCCGCGGCGGTCGCGGCCGCCGCCGGGAGATCGAGGCCACCTTCGACCACGGCGAAGAAGAGGGCTACGGCATCTGGCTCGACCCGAGCATCCGCGACAACCCGGTGTACGCCGAGAGCTGGGCCGGCAAGCGCGAGGTCACCGTCCGCATCGAGGCGGACCAGATCGTCATCCGGCGCGCCGGGGACGACGAGGGCTCCGAGCCCGACTCGGATTCCGACGAGTAGCGCTCAGACCGGGAGCTGGCGGCCGCCGGCGAAGTCGGAAGCACCCCTGAGGTAGAGCCAGAAGGCCGCGTCGGCGAGCTCCTGCGCCTCGGACGCGAGGGCCGGCGCGACGTCGAGCGCGACCTGCAGGCACCAGTCGGTGCCCTCGCCGTAGAGGTCGGCCAGCTCGGCGGCGCCGAAGGTGGGCCCGATCCGGCGCCGCAGCTCGTCGAAGACGCCCGCGATCACGCGGTCGGCCTGGCGCCGCCGCCGGGGGTCGGTGATCTCCTGCAGGGCGCGATGCCCCTCCTCCCATTGGAAGAGCGCGTTCTGGAGCGGGTAGGACATCTGCCGCCGAGGTTACCCAGGCGGTCAAGGGATGCCGTCTCAGGCGCCGGCGCCGGGCGTGTTGGGAATCTGGCGCAGCGGGGCGTTGGCGGGGCCGCAGCCGCCGGGGTCGAGGCGCCCGGTGACCTTCCAGACGGTGACCCGTCCGCTGCGCAGCACGGGCCGGACGGCGCCGTCCCCGCGCAGCCACCGCGCCTCCGGCGAGTCGATCGGGCGATCGGGATGGAGGAAGTTCAGGAACGGCGCGGTGACGAGGTAGTCGAGGTCGGCGGCGTTCACCGCGGCGCGGAACTCCGAGCAGGTCGGTATCGCGTTGAAGGCGCCGTGCGGGCCCTCGACCCCGAGGTAGCGGACCCGGTTGGAGAGGTCCGTGCCGTAGAACCCGTAGCCGGCGAAGCCAGCGGCCGTGCCGACGAGACCGATGCGGGCGTCCGTCACCCCCCGCGCCCAACGGTAGGCCGCGTCCAGGCCCATCCCCGGGATCCGGGTGTCGGGCGGACCGTCGTTCGCGAAGCGGCCCTCGAGGTAGTGGCGCTGGAGCGGATAGCCGAGTCCGACAAGAAGGAGCGCGAAGGCGGCCACGGCGGCGAGGAGGGCGGCCGTCGCGCCGCGCCGGCGCCACAGCAGGAGGGCAGCCGGGACGGCGACGGCCAGCAGCACGAAGGCGAGGGCGAAGACCCGGGCCGAGTCGTGGAGGGCGGCGTCGGGCCGGTCGGTTAGGAGGAAGACCAGCACCAGGGCGCCGATCAGGCCCCAGCGGCGGCGGCGCTCGTCGAACCACGGCGGCAGCGGCAGCAGGACGATCCCGGCGAGGAGGGCGGGAACGACGTAGCGGATGTTGATCCCGAAGCCGACCGGTTCGCCCTCGGCTCCGGCCGCGCTGAGCGGGGTGAAGAGATAGGCGATCAGGCCGAACAGCGCCACGCCGCCGACCGCCCGCATGATCCTGTCGCGTCCGCGGATCACCGACCACAGCGCCGCCAGGGCGGCGCCGAGGACGACCAGCGGCCAGAGGACCCCGAAGGCCTGGTGCAGGCCCGGCGCGAAGTACTCGCGCCAGACCGCCGTGTCCGTCGCGTAGTGGGCGATGCTGAAGTCGGGGCGCCCTTCCTGGAGGCGCTCGGGATGCGGGAGCGAGATCGGGCCGAGGTGGGCGATCTCGGGCAGCGGGTTGCCGGCGACCACCAGGTTGCGCAGGTACCAGTAGGCGCCCCCGGCCAGCGCCGGGAGGAACCACCAGAGGGCGGCGGCGGCGCGGCGCCCGGAGGGCGCCAGGACGAGCACGGCGACGCTCAGCGCCGCCGCCATCGCCAGAACGGTGACCCGAGTCCCCGCCGCCAGCCCGACCGCCAGCCCGGCGGCGGCAACCCCCCACCCCGGCTCCAGGCGCGGCAGCCCCTCTCGCCCCACGGGAGCCGCGCCGGCTGCCGCGGCCGGGGTGCGGCGGTGGCTCCAGGCCTCGACCAGGATCGCGATC
>JBLNAC010000365.1:0-6414 GCA_050259155.1 Syntrophothermus sp. | reverse complement strand
CCCCTCGCTCGCGCTCGCAACAGCTGGGAGGGTCGCTCGGGACGTCCCCGTCGCCCGGCAGGGGGCGCTATCTAAGATCCGTCCATGTCCGTCGGCGTGGAGCTCGATGCGCAGTATCGGCAGCTGCGGGAGGAGTGCGGGCTGGTGCAGCGCGCGGGGCGCGCCGTCGTCGCCGTCACCGGTCCCGACGCGGCCGAGTACCTTCAGGGCCAGCTCACCAACGACGTCGAGGGGCTGGGGGTCGGCGAGGCCCGCTACGCGGCGCTGCTGGACCGCAAGGGTCGCATCCAGTCCGACATGCGGGTGCTGCGGCCAGCTCCCGAGGAGGTCCTGCTCGACTTCGAGCCGGGTCCCCGCGAGGCGGTGGTCCGACACCTCTCGACGTATTCGATCGGCCGCGACGTCGCCGTCGCCGATCGCAGCGAGGAGACCGCCGTGCTCTCGCTGATCGGCCCCCGCAGCGCCGAGATCGCGCGCGGCGGGGCCCCTCTGCCGGAGGACGTCTGCGAGCGGGCCTCGGTGGGGGGCGGCATCCGCTGCCTGCTCGCCGGGACCGCGGAGGGCGTCGACGTGCTCGCCGCCGCCGAGGACCTCGAGCGGCTGCTGGAGGCGCTGCTCGAAGCCGGGGCGGTCGAGGTCAGCGAGGAGGCGGCGGAGATCCTCCGGATCGAGGCCGGCCGACCGCGCTTCGGGGCCGAGATGGGTCCCGAGACGATGCCCGCCGAGGCTGGGATCGTCGAGCGCGCGGTCAGCTTCACCAAGGGCTGCTACATCGGCCAGGAGACCGTCGCCCGGCTCCACTACAAGGGCCGCCCGAACCGCGTCCTGCGGGGGCTGCGGCTGAGCGCACCGGCGGAGGCGGGCGAGGAGCTGCGGCTCGGCGAGAAGGTGGTCGGCCGGCTCGGAAGCGCCGCCGTCTCCCCCGTCCTCGGGCCGATCGGCCTCGCGATCGTCCGCCGCGAGGTCGAGCCCGGCGCCGGGCTGGCGGTAGGTGAAGCTGGGGTTACGGCCAGGGTGACCGCCCTCCCCTTCGGATAGATTCCGCCCACCATGGGTCGTGGGGAAGCCAGGCGTGCGGGGCGTCGCAGGCGCGTCGCCGCGCTCGCGGCGACACTCGCGGCTTCGGCCGCGGCGCTGACGACGCTGGGTTGCGGCGCCGCGAGCCACCCGAACGAGGCGCGACCGCAGCCCCCGACCCGGGTCAGCGTCACGATCTCCCCCGGCGGGGTCACCGTGCAGCCGTCCCGCATCGCGTTCGGCGGGGAACAGTCGCAGCAGCTGCCTCAGAACCGGCGCGACCCGCAGCCGCGGATCCAGAGCGACCGGGCGGTAGACGTCGTCATCGTCGCCGCCAACCAGACCGGATCGAAGGCCCGCCTGCGCGTCGACGGGCCGGCGCAGGCGACCTCGGGCCCCCTCTATCCCGACAGCCCGGGCACCCTGCAGACAGCCCTCCCCTCCGGCACCTACACGATCAGCGCCGCCGGCGTGCCAGGCGCCGGCTCCGCCAGGCTCGTCGTCGGGCCGGTCCGCACCTCTTCCGAGAACGACGTCCTGCTGCCGTAGGCGCCGAGGCGACCGCAAGCGCGCCCGCGGACGAGACGGTCACGTCCGGCCCGCGCGCAACCATCTGCGGCCCATGATCGCCGCGCTCGCAATCGCCGTCGTCCTGCTCGCCGCACTCGTCGCTGGCCTCGTCTGGGCGCTCGTCGCCGCCCGCCGCGAGGAGCCCCGCGAGGAGGTCGACCTGGCCGCCACCGTGCAGCAGGCGGCGGCCCAGGCCGCGACCGAGGCGACGTCCCACCTGCTGCGGAGCGCCGAGGAGTCCCGCCGCGTGGATGCGAAGACGGCCGAGGCGGCGCTGGCGAGGCGGGAGGCGGAGTTCCGCCGCCTGACCGAGCCGATCGGGGAGAACCTGAAGCGGATCGAACGCGAGGTGACGACCCTGAGCCGCGAGCGCAAGGCGGCCGACGGGGCGATGCGGACGCTGCTCGACGAGATGAAGGTCGGCCTCGGCGACCTCGGGACGCAGACCGGGACCCTGGTCAAGGCCCTGCGACAGCCGAAGACCCGCGGCGAATGGGGCGAGGTGCAGCTGAAGCGCTGCGTCGAGATCGCCGGCATGACCGAGCACGTCGACTTCGAGGTGCAGACGACGCTGCAGGGCGAGGACGGCCTCCTGCGCCCCGACGCGATCGTGATGCTGCCGGGGTCGCGCAAGGTAGTGGTCGACTCCAAGGTCCCCCTCGACGCCTACCTCGAGGTCCTGGAAGCCGAGGACGAAAGCTCCCGGCGGGCGGAGCTGATCCGCCACGCCCGGCAGGTGCGCGAACACATCACGAAACTGTCCTCCAAGCGCTACCACGCGCAATTCGAGAGCGGCGACAGCCCCGACTTCGTCGTCTGCTTCATGCCGTCTGAGGCCGCTCTCCACGCCGCCTTCGAGGCCGAGCCGTCGCTCTACGACTATGCCCTCGAGCAGAAGATCCTGATCGCGACGCCGACGACCCTGGTCGGGCTCCTTCGCACCGTCGAGCTCGGCTGGCGGCAGGAGCGGATCGCCGCGGAGGCGCAGCAGATCGCCTCGGCCGCAAACGAGCTCCACGGCCGGGTCGGCGTGTTCCTGGGCCACATGTCGAAGACCGGCCGGCAATTGAAGTCCGCCGTCAACGCCTACAACGAGGCGGTCGCCTCGGCCGAGAGCAGGGTCCTGCCGCAGCTGCGCCGGATCTCGGAGCTCGGCGCCGCGAACGAGGAGCTCGAGCAGCCGCAGGCGATCGACCAGGCCGTGCGCCCGATCGTCGCCCAGGAGCTGGAGGAGCTCGAGGCGGTCGCCGAGGAGCGCGAGTCGGTCGTCGAGCTGCCGGCCCGCACCGGCACCGAGCCGAGCTGAGGGCCTTCGCGAGGCCCCCGGGCCGGGGCGACCGCCTCTCAGGACGTCATCTAGGATGCGCGCAATCCGCTAGACCGACGGGAGGAGACCCTTGGCAGTTGACACGAACCAGGTCGCGAAGCTAGACGTCGAGCCGGGGACCCTGCCCGGGTCGATGGCGGCGTGGGTGATCCGTCAGGACCGCGAGGGCGAGCCGAAGGACGCCTTCCAGCTCGAGCAGATCGAGGTCCCCGAGCCGGGGGCCTTCGAGGTCGTGGTCCGGGTGATGGCGGCGGGAGTCAACTTCAACAACGTCTGGGCGGCGCTCGGCAAGCCGGTCTCGGTCTTCGGATACGGAGACCACCCCGAGTACGGGCATCACATCGGCGGCTCGGACGCCTCCGGGATCGTCTGGAAGGTGGGCGACGGCGTCACGCGGTGGAAGCCCGGCGACGAGGTCGTGATCCACTGCAACCAGGCCTCCTACGAGGACGTCGAGGTGCACGGGCTCGATCCGCTCGCGGCGCCGAGCCAGCGCATCTGGGGCTACGAGACGACCTGGGGCTCCTTCGCCCAGTTCACGAAGGTTCAGGCACAGCAGCTGCTGCCGCGGCCGCGGAACCTCTCCTGGGTCGACTCCTCCGCCTACGGGCTCACCTACTTCACCGCCTACCGGATGCTGATGGATCAGTGCAGCCTCCAGGCGGGCCACAACGTCCTCATCTGGGGGGCCGCCGGCGGGCTCGGCGTGTTCGCGGTGCAGCTCTGCAAGGCGGCCGGCGCCAACGCCGTCGGCGTCGTCTCCTCCGACGAGAAGGGGGAGCTGGTCAAGGAGCTGGGCGCCGTCGGCTACATCAACCGCAACGAGTTCGGCGCGATGATGAGGACCGATGAGAACCTCGCCGACCCGGCCGCCGACAAGGAGCGCTTCAAGGCCTCGCGCGAGTTCGGGAAGCGGGTCAAGGATCTGCTCGGAGACGCCCCGGACTTCGTCTTCGAGCACGTCGGCCGGGCCACCTTCCCGACCTCGGTCCTGGTCGTGAAGCCGTTCGGCAAGGTCGTGATCTGCGGCGCGACCTCCGGCTTCCAGCTCGACTTCGACGTCCGCTACCTGTGGATGCGCCAGAAGCAGATCATCGGCTCCCACTTCGCCAACGCCTATGAGTGCATGCGGGCGAACCAGCTGATGGCCGAGGGCAAGGTCCGCCCCGTGCTCTGGCGGACGATGGGCTTCGAGGGCGTCCCCGAGGCGCACCAGCTGCTGCACGAAAACAAGCACCTTGGCAAGATCTCGATCCTCGTCGGCGCCGAGTCCGAGGACGAGGGCCGCTACGACGAGGGCCCCGGCGCGATCCGCGCCGAGGTCGGAGCATGACGCGCGCCGCGGCGCGAGAAGGAGACGGCTGAATGGCTGAGGTCTGCACCCTCGACTGGCACATCGCCCCGTTCCGGGCCGACCGCTTCCTCGACCTCTGGGAACCGGCGGCGGCCCGGATGCCCGCCTTCGGCGCGGTCAGCTGGTCGCTGACCCGCTCGACCGAGGACCCTCTCTCCTTCCAGCAATCCGCGGTCTGGGAGCGGCGCTCGGACTTCGAACGCTACTGGTACTCGGAGGAGGTCGAGCGCGCCCGCGAGAGCGTCATCGACCTCTACGACAAGCCGCTGCTGCCCGTCTGGCACACGCTCGTCCTCGCCGAGTAGCACCGGGCTCCTCGCGAGGTCCTGCCGAGCCGCTCAGCCTCGGTCGTCGTCCGAGTCATCGGCCGGCAGGCTGCGGGCCCAGCCGGTGAGCGCTTCGACGTGGACGTCCTCGAGCCCGCGGTCCGGCTCGGTCTCGACCAGCAGGGTAGGGCCCGCTCGCTCGCGCGCCCAGCGGTAGCAGGCCTCGTCGAAGCTGTCGTCCAACCAGGCGAGGGGGCGGCCGGCGGCGTAGCGCTCGAGCGGCTCCAGCTTCCAGTCGGCCGAGCCGAATCGAGCAGCGCCCTCGAAGGTGAGGTAGGGCCAGCGCGGCAGGCCGAGAGCCTTCGACATCCGCTCGGCACCCCGCTCCAGCCCGGTTGCCCAGACGATGTCGTAGTAGTCGGCCAGCCGGCGCAGCCGGGCGCCCGCCGGCACCAGGATGCAGTGCAGGGTCCCGTCGATCAGCTCCATCCGCGTGCCCTTGCCCAAGGGCGGCTCGTCGAAGCCGAACAGGGACACCACCCCGTCGATGTCGACGGCGAGAATCGGCCTGTGGCCGGCCGGCGCCCTCCCGCGGCGCCACCTCGATCCGAGCGGGGTCACGAGCGCTCGAGCGGGGCCATCGTGAGACCGGCCGCGTCGAGCTGCTCCCAGTAGTGCTCTGCCGGCTCGCGCGGACCCGTCCAGACGATCGCCTGCCCGCTGTTGTGGATCCGGTCGGCGATGCGATGACCCTGCTCGAGCGTCACCCCCGGGAGCACCCGGGCCAGCGTCTGGGCGACGTGGTCGAAGGTGTTGTGGTTGTCGTTGCGGACGATCACGCGCCAGTTGCCGCCCAGGTCTGAACCCGGTCCTGCACTCCGCGTCCGCTCGACCGTGGCCGGAGACATTCCCCGCCATTATGGACCGATCAGCAAGCCGCAGGACAGCCGCTTCCCCTACCTGCCGGGAATCGACGCGCTCCGGGCGCTGGCCGTGCTGGCGGTGTTCTTCTACCACGCGCAGGTCGCGTGGATGCCCGGCGGCTTCCTCGGCGTCGACGTCTTCTTCGTCATCTCCGGGTATCTGATCACGTCGCTGCTGCTGCGAGAGCTCCGCGGCCGCGGCCGCGTCGGCCTCGGCCGCTTCTGGCTGCGCCGGGCACAGCGCCTGCTGCCGGCGGTAGGCGTCCTGGTCGCGGTCTGCATGATCGCCGCCGCGATCCTCGAGCCCGACCGGATCGACGCCCTGCGCGGCGACGCGGTCGCGTCCCTCTTCTACTTCGCCAACTGGCACTTCGTCTTCGCCGACGTCTCCTACTTCGAACAGTTCCAGGCGCCGTCGCTGTTCACGCACCTGTGGTCGCTCTCGGTCGAGGAGCAGTTCTACCTCTTCTGGCCGCTGATCTTCGCCGCCGGGATGAAGCTGTTCGGCCGCGGCCGGCTCCTGCTCGGCGTCCTCGCCGGCGCCCTCGGCTCGGTGGCGCTGGCATGGATCCTGTTCGACCCGGGCCACGACGCGTCCCGGGTCTACTACGGAACCGATACCCACGCGGTGGGCCTCCTGCTGGGGGTGGCGCTGGCCCTGGTCTGGAGCCCGGTCGAGCTGCGAAGGCGGCGCACCGGCCCGCTGGTCGGCCCGATGCTGGACGTCGTCGGAGTCCTCTGCCTCGCCTACGTCGTCCTCAGCTTCATCCACGTCCACGACTACGACCTGGCGCTGTGGCACGGCGGCTACCTCTGGCTGGCCCTGATCACGGCGCTGCTGGTCGCGAACAGGCCGCTCCAGCCGATTAGGAGCACGACCGCGAGAGCGGCGGCCAACAGCGCCGGCCGCGCCAGTCGCAGCCACCGCTCGGGGATCGCCGGCCGCTTCGCCCGGCC
>JBLNAC010000364.1:0-3017 GCA_050259155.1 Syntrophothermus sp. | reverse complement strand
GGCGGGGTCCGGGTGCCAGCGGGGACCGGTGCCGCGCGTGTTTCCGGCGGTGTCCCAGCGCAGCCCGGCGATCACCGCGTAGACGTGGCTCGCGTTCGCGTAGATCGTGATCCAGCGGCCGGGGCCGGGACGGCCGTAGCGCTCCAGCGAGCCCGAGGTCATCGGCGTTCCCAGCAGCCCGCCGCCGTGCAGCGCGAAGCTGACCGAGCCCGAGCAGTCGTAGCCGCGGTCCCACCAGCGCGCGTGGCCGCCGCCCCAGATGTAGGGCCGGGTCCGGATCCGGTTCGCGGCAGCGATCACCTTGCGCACCGCCACCGGGGCGTTGAGCGGCGCGACCGCCCTGCCGCCCACCAGCAGCGCCCTGCGAGGGCCGCCGCTATCGGAACCGGCTTCGCCGGCTTCGGTCGGTTCTTCGGGTTCGTATTCGCGAGCGGAGAGGCCGCCCTGCGGAGCGGCCCAGGCCCGGACACCGGGGAGCGCCGCGATCACCGCGATCGCGAAGATCGCGAGGCCGGCGCTGATGGCGGCGTATGCCGCCGCCCGACGAGCTATCGACATCAATCCCTCCTTCGGTTGCCGGCGGGGTTAGCTGACGGGCTGGCGCTGAAGGAGCTGCGCCCCCACCCGAGGGTGGGCTCGCCCCGAAAACCTGGGTCCCCCGCTCTTCGGCTTCATTAGCCGAAGATTGGGCTTTTATTTGCGGTTGCTCACAAAGAACAGTAGCCGCTCGCGAAAGATGCGGTCGCGCGACCTGCGGCTTGCGCCAGCGGCCGGCGGGAATCCGCCGGGCCCAGAGGCCCGTTCGGGACTTCAGCCCTGGACGACTGGGAGCGGGGTGCCGCCGACCGGTGGCGGCGCCGCGACGGCCGGTGCCGCCTGTAGCACCGGGAGCTCCTGGGGCGTCGCGGCGACGATGCCGCGGGCGGCCTGACGGATCGCCTGCGAGGCCGGGGAGTCGGGCTCGGCGGTCACCAGCGGCGAGCCCGAGTCGGCGTGCTCGCGCAGCGGCTCCGAGAGCGGGACCTTGCCCAGTAGGGGCACGTCGAGTTCGTCGGCCAGGATCTGGCCGCCACCCTCGCCGAAGATCGTGAAGCGCTCCCCGTCGGGCGTGGTGAAGCCGGACATGTTCTCGATCACGCCGAGGATCTCGAGGTCGAATTTCCGCGCCATCTCGCCGCTCCGGCGGGCGACCGACTGTGCCGCCGGCTGCGGCGTCGTGACGAGCACGAACTTCGCCTGCGGCAGCAGCTGCGCGAGCGTCATCGAGACGTCGCCGGTCCCCGGCGGCAGGTCGAGGAGGAGGTACTCGAGCTCGTCCCAGGCGACGTCCTCGAGGAACTGCTGGATCGCCTTGTGCAGCATCGGGCCCCGCCATACCACGGCCGAGTTCTCCTCGACGAAGAAGCCGATCGACATCACCTTCACCCCGCCCGCGGCCTCCAGCGGCAGGATCTTGCGCTCGGCGTTGACCTCCGGCTTGCGGCTGACGCCGAGCATGCGTGGGATCGAATACCCGTACACGTCGCAGTCGAGCGCGCCCGCGGGGTGGCCTTCGGCGGCCAGCGCCGCCGCCAGATTGGCGGTCATGGTCGACTTGCCGATCCCGCCCTTGCCCGAGGCGACGCAGATCACGTTCTTCACCTTCGCCAGCGCCCCCTCCGGCAGGCTGCCGCGGCCGAGCGATCTCTGCAGCTGGCCCTTCTCCTGGTCGGATAGGACGTCGAAGCCCACGCCGACCGCCGTCACGCCGTCGAGCTCACCGACCTGCTTGGCGACGGCCTGCTCGAAGTGCGAGCGGATCGGGCAGCCGGGGGTCGTCAGCGAGACGACCACGTCGACGCGGCCGCCGTCGTGGATCTCGATCGAGCGGACCATGCCGAGCTCGACGATCGAGCGGCGCAACTCGGGGTCGATCACTGCCCGCAGCTTCTCGGTGACCTGGTCCTCGGTTGGCAGAGCCATCACCCGCATTCTCGCAAAGCGCCGCGGCCGGCCGCCGCGCGCCGGGGGGAGAGAACGCCCCGCCAATCCCCTTGGGCCCGGATCGCAGGCAATCGGAAGGGAGGGTCTATGTCGGGCACACGGGGTGGAATCGGACGGATCGTCGCGATGGGAATCGCGCTGGCGCTGGCGCTGCTGCTCGTCCTCGTCGGCGAGGCGCGGGCGGGCAAGTACACCGTCGCCCAATGCGGCTGGTTCGTCGGCGCCGACGCCAGCTGGGCCGACACCACCGGCGGCGCCAAGTTCCGCTCCGACGGCTGGTGCGTGCCGCCCCCCGGCGCCGATCCCTTCGAAGGGGTCCACCTGAAGAGCCTCACCCGCGACTATCAGGGCACTGTCTCGGGAACCCGCTTCGGCCGCTGGCGCTGGACGGCGCCCGCCGGGACCGCGATCACCCAGGTGCGCGGCACCTGGTGGCACGCGTTGCACGATGGCCTCGAGCAGCGGCTCGGGGTCGAACCGCCCGGTGGCGGCTTCGACGTCTTCGCCTCCGCGTCTACCACCGACGCCGCCCCCCGCGAGTTCGTCGCCGGCTTTCCCAGGCCGGCCTACGCCTTCGAGGACCGGCTGCTCTGCGCGCGCGCCGAAAGCAAGTGGTGCAGCCTCTCGCCGAGCTCGTGGTCGGCACTACGGGCGCTGACGATCACCCTCGAAGACGGCAGCGCGCCCGTCGCCTCGGTCGGCGGCGAGCTCCTGGCCGGGGGCTGGCGCCGAGGGAGCCAGGCGGTGACGGTCGCCGGCAGCGACGCAGGGGCCGGCCTGCGCTACGCCGAAACGACGCTCGACGGCGCTCGCGTCGGCTTCACCGAGCTGCCCTGCGCCAAGGCGCTGATCGGCGGCGAGTGGCGGGCGACCGCGATGCGCCCCTGCCAGCTCAGCGTCGCCGCCGGCCAGGGCGTCTCGACCACAGCGTTCAGCGACGGCCCCCACACCCTCGCCTCGTGCGTGGTCGACTTCGCGGGCAACACCGGCTGCGCCGGCCCGCGCACGGTCCTCGTCGACAACAACCCCCCGGC
>JBLNAC010000363.1:0-7325 GCA_050259155.1 Syntrophothermus sp. | reverse complement strand
GGAGGGAGAAGCGTACGAGCGCTCGATCGCCGAAGCCGAGAGGCGGCTGCAGGAGATCGAGGAACGGACCAAAGCGGCCGAAGAGCGTGCCGCGGAGGCCCAGCGGCTGGAAGCCCTCCGTGCCGAGGACGACGCTCGCGCGCGGCGCCTGCAGGAGATGCAGCAGAGCGTCGCCGCCGCGGAAGAGCGCGCACGCGAAGCTGAGCGCCGCGCGGCCGAAGCCGAGCAGGCGGTGGTCGGCGCCGTCGGCGGTGAGACGGGGTCCTTCCCGGCCGTCCCCGCCGTCCCGCAGGGCTCCGCGCCGCCGCCTCCTGCGGCCGCTCCGCCGCCGCCGCCTCCTGCGGCCGCTCCGCCGCCGCCACCGCCGCCTCCTGCGGCCGCTCCGCCGCCGCCGCCGCCTCCTGCGGCCGCTCCGCCGCCGCCAGCGCCAGCATTCGGCCAGCCCCCGCAGCCGCCGAGTGCCGAGCCGGCCCCCGGATTCGGCGAGCCGAGGCCGCCTGCCGCCGAGCCGGCTCCCGGCTTCGGCCAGCCGACTCCCACACCACCGCCGCCGCCAGCGCCCCCTCCCGCCCCGGACCTCGCGCCGCCGGCGCCGCCCGAGCCCCCGACGCCGCCGCCCGCGGCGATCCCCGAGCCCCCGACGCCGCCGCCTGCAGCGGCCCCGCCGCCGCCAGCCCCCCAGCCCGGGCCGATTCAGGCCTCGCCGCCCGCGGCGGCGGAGCCGAGCGCGGGCCCGCCCGCCGGCGGGCCGATCAACCTCAACACGGTGACCTTCGAGCAGCTGCGGGCGCAGAACCTCTCGGTGACGCAGGCGACGCGCCTGCTGGCCCACCGGGAGCGGCTCGGTGGCTTCCAGTCGGTCGACGATCTCGACCAGGTGGCCGGGTTCCCGCATGAGGTCCTCACGGACCTCAAATCGCGGTCGACGGTCTAGGCTCGCGGTCCCGGCGGCGCCGCCCGCTGGAGCTCGAGTCCGCGACCCCGTACAATCGAAGGCGCAATCCGCACGGGGGCGACAGGCTTCGACGTGGTCGATTCGTGCGAACGGTTGCAGGCCGAGGTCGCCGGAGGCCTCGTTAAACCCCGGCACAAACCAATACGTGCGGACCATGAGTTCGCCCTCGCCGCTTAGCTAGAAACTAAGCGCTGTGAGAGTCGGTCCTCCCTCGCCCGCGGGGAGGGGCACCGGCTTCAGAAAGCGGGCTCACCCGGGCGGACCGCCCCGACCGCCAGGGGAAATCGAAGGGGCTCTATCTCCCGCAGTGCCCGCCGGCGCGGACCCCGGGAGACGAGAATCAAGCGCCGGCTAAGCCTGTAGAGACCCTCGCTCAGCGTCCGCGGATCCGAGTTCGAATCTCGGCGCCTCCACTGGAAGCTCGCGGGCCGGGACCACCGATGGGGTCCCGGCCCGCTCAGTCAGCCGCCGCGCCGGCGAGCCAGGCAAGCACCTGAGCGGCGTCGCGATCGGGCGGGAACACCGGGTAGAAGCACTTGATGATCTCGCCGGCCCGGGCGATCAGGGTCAGCCGCCGGTAGAGCTTCATCCCGTCGACCTCGAAGGAGGGGAGGCGGAGCAGCCCGGCCAGCTTCAGCCCGGGGTCGCTGAGCAGCGGGAAGGGGATGTGCTCGCGGTCGGCGAACTCGCGCTGTTCCTCCTCGCTCTGGGCGCTCACCCCGACGACGGCCGCGCCGAGGCGCTCGAACTCCGCCAGGCTGTCGCGATACGAGCAGCTCTGCGGCGTGCAGCCGCGGGCGCCGGGGATGTCATCCCAGCCGACCGGGGAGGGGACGCCGGGCCGGCCGGTCCGCGGGTAGAGGTAGAAGACGCCCAGGTCGCGCGCCGCCTCGGCGAGGTCGATCACGCCCCCGGTCGTCGCCGGCAGCTCCAGAGCGGGAACGGTCGAGCCCGGCAGGTGGTCGGCCGCGCCGTCGTCCTCCGGCACCGGCAGCCCCGCGGGCAGCTCCGTGAAGTCCTCGCTCATCGTCCCTCTAAGGTTGCACGATGGAGCGCTATGGGGCCTTCCTGCGGGGGATCAACCTCGGTGGCCGCCGGATCACGAACGACGCCCTGCGGGGCCACTTCGAAGCACTGGGCTTGGCGGAGGTCGCGACCTTCCGCGCCAGCGGCAACGTGATCTTCGCCGCCGAGGAGCCCGAGGGAGAGCTGGGGAGGCGGATCGAAGCCGGCTTGGGCGACCGGCTCGGCTACGAGGTGCCGGTCTTCCTCCGCAGCGGCGCCGAGCTGGCAGCGATCGCGGCCCGGCAGCCGTTCCCGGCCGCCGCGGTCGCCGCCTCACGGGGCAAGCTGCAGGTGCAGCTGCTCGCCGCCGCGCCCGGCGCCGCCGCCCGCAGGGCGGCCCTCGCGCACTCCGGCGAGGACCGGCTCGCGATCCGCGGTCGCGAGCTCTACTGGCTCCCGAGCGGGGGGATCAGCGAATCCGAGCTCGACCTGAAGGGCATCGAGCGCGCGCTCGGCCCCGGAACCGTCCGCACGATGGGAACGATCCAGCAGATCGCGGCCAGGTGCCGCGCGTAGCCCGGCGCGCGGCGCCGATGAGGCTACCCTCGGACGATGGCGATCGCGACCGCGACCTCACTCGACGTCCACGTGGGCGGCGCCCTGCTGTTCGCCGAGGTCTCCTTCAAGCTCGAGCCCGGCGACCGGATGACGCTCTCGGGCCGCAACGGCGCCGGCAAGTCGACGCTGCTGCGCGTGCTGGCGGGCGAGCTGCGACCGGACGCGGGGACCGTCAGCCTCCAGCGCGGAGCCCGCGTCGCCCTCCACGACCAGCGGCCGCCGCGGGAATCCTCGCTCAGCCTCGGTGAGTACGTCCTCTCGGCGCGGGGCGACATGCTCGAGACCGAGGCCGAGCTGGAGCGCCTCGAGGGCGGGATGGGGGAGGGGGAGGTCGGCGAGGAGACGATGGCCGCCTACGCGGCGGCGCAGGCGCGCCTGGAAGCCGGCGGCGGCTATCGCTGGCGCGAGGACGTCCTCGCCGTCCTCGGCGGCCTCGGCTTCGGCCCCGACCACCACGAGCGGCCGCTCTCGACCTTCAGCGGCGGCGAGCTGACCCGGGCCTCGCTGGCGCGGGCGCTGGCGGCGAAGCCGGACCTTCTCCTCCTCGACGAGCCGACGAACCACCTCGACATCCCGTCGCTGGAGTGGCTCGAGCGGCATCTGGTCGGCCTCGACGCCGCGATCGTCCTCGTCGCCCACGACCGCTGGTTCCTGGAGGCTGTCGGCACCTCGGTGCTCGAGCTGGAGGCGCAACGGGCCCGATTCTTCGCCGGGCCGTGGCACGCGTGGCGCAAGGAGCAGGCCGCCCGCCAGATCGCCCTCGGCAAGGCGATCGAGCGCCAGCAGGCAGAGATCGCGCGCATGGAGCGCTTCGTCGAGCGCTTCCGCTACAAGGCGAGCAAGGCACGCCAGGCGCAGTCGCGGGTGAAGATGATCGAGAGGGCGAAGCGCGAGGGCCCGGTCGCCGAACGCCGCGACACGCGCCGGCTTCGCTTCTCGTTCAAGCCGCCCGAGCGCCCGGGGCGCGTCGTCCTGAAGCTCGTCGGGGGCCGCATCGAGGTGCCGGGACGGACCCTGCTCGAGGAAGCCGAGATGGAGCTCGAGCGCGGCGAGCACGTCGTCCTGGTCGGCGCCAACGGCAGCGGCAAGACGACCCTGATCGAGACCCTCGCCGGCCGTCGCGAGCCCGCCGCGGGCAGCGTGCGCAGCGGCCACAACGTCAGGCTCGGCTACCTGTCGCAGCACGCGGAGACGGCCGCCGGGGAGGGCACCGTGCTCGACGCGGCCCAGCGCGAGACCGGCCTCCCCGGGCCGAAGGCGCGCGCGCTCCTCGGAGGCTTTCTCTTCTCGGGAGACGACGTGGAGAAGCAGCTCTCCGACATCTCCGGCGGCGAGCAGCGGCGGCTGTCGCTCGCGATCCTCGTCGCCTCCGGCGCCAACGTCCTCATCCTGGACGAGCCGACGAACCATCTCGACATCGAGAGCCGCGAGGCGCTGGAGGACGCGCTGACCGAGTTCGAGGGCGCGGTCCTGCTCGTCTCCCACGATCGAGCGTTGCTCGAGGCCGTCGGCACCCGCACGCTGGTCTGCGCCGGCGGCCGGCTCGAGAGCCACCCCGGGGGCTGGGCGGACTACCAGCGACGGGAGGACGAGCGCGCCGCCGGGGAGGCGTCCGGGCCCAGCCGCAACGGCGGCTCGCGCAGGTACAGCTCGGCGAAGCCCGCGCAGAAGGCCGCCCGTCGCGCCGCCCGTCTGGAGGAGCAGATCGAGCGCGCCGAGGCGGAGCTGCGCGAGATCGAGGACGAGCTCTCCGACCCGGCCGCATGGTCGAGCCCCGGTCGGGCCGAGCGCGCCGGCGAGCGCCACGCTCGCGCCAGGCAGGCGGTCGAGGCGCTGTATGCGGAATGGGAGGAGGCGCAGGCGGCCGCCGAGGTCTCCTGACCTAGGCCCTGGCGATGACGCGCGCGCCCCTGGCCGGGGCCAGGGTGATGTTGCGGACCCGGACCGCCTCGTCCTCGGCGTCGACCGCGCGCAGGTCGGCGCCGGCGACGATCTCGCGCAGGATCGTTCGCATCTCGTATTCGGCGAAGGCGGCGCCGATACAGCGCCGCACGCCGCCGCCGAAGGGTATCCAGGCGTAGTTGTCGACCTTCCCGTCGAGGAATCGCTCGGGTCGGAAGCGGCGCGGCTCGGGGAAGAGATCCTCGCGGTAGTGGAGCGCGGCGATCGCCGGCAGCACGAACGTCCCGGCGGGCAGCTCGTACCCGCCGATGCGCGCCGGCGCCGTCAGCTTGCGGGCGACGTCGACGATCACCGGCCGCGCGCGCAGGGTCTCCTTGACCGTCGCGTTCAGATAGCTCTCCTCGCCGGCCGCCACCGAATCCCGCAGCTTCGCCAGCACCGTCGGGTTGCGGACCAGCCGCTCGACCGCCCAGGCGAGCCCGGTGGCGGTCGTCTCGTGGCCCGCGCCGAGGACGGTGACCAGCTCGTCGCGCAGTTCCTGGTCGCTCATCGGCTCGCCGTCCTCGTCGTGGGCGCCGAGCAGCAGCGACAGCACGTCGTCGCGCTGGTCGCGGTCCGCCTCGGCCCGCCGCATCGCGATCTCCTCGAAGATGAACTCGTCGAGCCGGGTGCGCGAGCGGACGAACCGTCCCCACGGGCTGAGGCGGCCGAGGTCGCGGCGCGTGAAAGGGAACGCCGTGATCGTCCCGACCCGCCTTGCGAAGTCGTCGATCAGCACCTCCAGGCGCGCGAGCCGGCCGGGATCGTGGACGCCGAAGACCGCGCGCATGATCACCGCCAGGGTGATCCGCTGCGTGTGCGCGCGCATCGCGAAGGGCTCGTTGCGCGGCCAGCGCCGCATCTCCGCCCTTGTCATCTCGATGATCAGCTCCCCATAGCGGCGCACCCTCTCGCCGTGGAAGGGGGGAAGCAGCAGCCTCCGCTGGCGCATGTGCGGCTCGTCGTCGAGCGTCAGCACCGAGTTGGGGCCCAGCGCCGGCTCCAGCACCGTCGCGTTTGCCTCACCGGCGTGGAAGACGGCGGGCGCGCCGGTGAACACCTCTTTCACCGCCTCTGGGCTGGCGACGTAGACGACGCGGCCGAAGGTCGGGAACCGTAGCGCGAAGACGTCGCCGTATCGGCGCTGGCTCGCCGCCAGGAAGCCGAGCGGGTTGCGCAGGTAGCTCACCGCCTGCACCGGGGAGGGCGTCCTGGGGCCCGGGGGCGCGCCGGGGCGGGCCGAGCCGGCCAGGGGGAGGGTAGCTTGCTCCATCTCGTGTAGAGGTTACGGAACGGTCGTGGCCCGCTGGCAGAAGCCGGCCGCGGCTCCTAGAAGACGACGGTGCGGTCGCCGTCGAGGAGCACCCTGTCGTCGAGGTGGGCGCTGACCGCGCGCGCCAGGACCAGGCGCTCGATGTCGCGCCCGATCCGCACCAGGTCCTCGACCTCGTCGCGGTGGCTGATGCGGATCACGTCCTGGTCGATGATCGGCCCCGCGTCGAGGTCAGCGGTGACGTAATGGGCCGTCGCCCCGATCAGCTTGACGCCGCGCTCGTGCGCCCGGCGGTGGGGGTCGGCGCCGACGAAGGCCGGGAGGAAGCTGTGGTGGATATTGATCGCCGGGGCGTCGAGGGCATCGAGGAAGCCCGGCGAGAGGATCTGCATGTAGCGGGCGAGGACGAGCAGGTCGACGTCGCCGACCAGCTCCAGGATCCGCCGCTCGGCCTCGGGCTTGCCGCCGGCCGGGACCGGGACGTGGTGGTAGGCCACGCCGACGGAGGTGACATGCCCGGCGTGGTCGGGGTGGTTGGAGACGACCGCGACCAGCTCGCCGCCGAGCTCCCCGTTGCGCCAGCGCCAGAGCAGGTCCGAAAGGCAGTGGTCTTCGAGCGAGACCATGATCGCGACGCGTGGCAGGTCGCTCGAGTCGGCGAAGCGGTGCTCCATCTCGAAAGGCTCCGCCACCTCTCGCGCGAAGCGCGCCTCGAACGCCGGCCGCGCCTCCTTCTCCGGCGGGTCGAACACCATCCGCATGAAGAAGCGGCCCTCCGCGGTCGAATGCTGATCCACGTCGACGATGTTGAGCCCGGCCGCGGCGAGGAAGCCGCTCACGGTCGCGATCAGCCCCGGCCGGTCGGGGCAGGCGAGCAGCAGGCGGGAGGTGGCACGGTCGGTCACGCGCGGATCATGCCTGCTCCGGCCGTCGTGCCGCACACCGCCCATCTGGCGGGAATCCCCGTCCAGCCACGCATGACCGGCGCCTGAGTGTGACGAAGCGCACACAAAGCTGCGCAATTTTCAGGGACCGTCACACGCTGCTCATGAAACGCACATACTTTCTCCCCATCATGGTCGCGGCGCTGGCCTTCCCGGTCGCGGCTCTCGCGGCGACCGATCCCGGGGACGGGGCGAGGGGCGCCCGGGTGGCGAACGCCGAGGTCGTCGCGATGACGCCGTTGCAGGGGCCGTCCGCACGCTTCCAGCACTCGATCGACATCGCGGTGGAGCGGATCGCGGCCAGGCGGCGGGCCGCGGCCATCAGGAAGAGTCGGGAGCGACGCGAACGCTTCGCCGACCTTCCGGGCGGCGTCTCGCTCGCGACGCTGGAATCGATCGCCTCCTGCGAGTCCGGCGGCGACCCGCGCGCGGTGTCCGCAGAAGGCACCTACCGGGGCAAGTACCAGTTCGACCTCGGGACATGGGAATCGGTCGGCGGTCACGGCGCCCCCGCCGCCGCATCGGCGGCCGAGCAGGACTATCGGGCGGCCCTCCTGTATGTCAGGTCCGGCTCGAGCCCCTGGCCGGT
>JBLNAC010000362.1:0-4333 GCA_050259155.1 Syntrophothermus sp. | reverse complement strand
AGGAGGTCCTCTACGCGCGCTCGCGGGTCGCGCTCGCGGCGCGGCTCGCAGGCGTCACCGCGGTCGACCAGGTCGTCGTCGACTTCCGCGACGCCGCCGCCTTCGAGCGCGACGCCGAGGCGGGCCGCGCGATCGGCTACCGCGGCAAGCTCTGCATCCACCCCTCGCAGGTGCCGGTGGCCAACGCGGTCTTCGGCGCCGGCGAGGAGGAGCTGGCGCGCGCCCGGGCGCTGCTCGCCGCCTGGGAGGAGGGCGCCGCCCGCGGCGTCGCCGCCGTCGAGTTCGAGGGCGAGATGATCGACGGCCCGGCGCTGCGGATGGCCCGCGACACGATCGCCCGTGGAGGAAGGGAGAACGATGAGCGGCTTTGACCCCGACCAGGACCACCGCGACTTCCGCGAGGTCTGCCGCGCCTTCGTCGCCCGGGAGGTGGCGCCGCGCGTGCGCGAGGCCGAGGCGGCGGGCACCTTCCCCGCCGAGCTGTGGCCGGCGATGGCGGCGGCGGGCCTGCTGGGCATCAACCACCCCGAGGAGCACGGCGGCAGCGGCGGCGGCGTCCTCGCGCTGGCGATCCTCTCCGAGGAGCTGGCCCGCGCCTGCGGCGGGCTGGCGATCACGCCGCTGGTCAGCTCCTACATGGCCGCGCCCCACCTCGCCCGCTACGGCAGCGAGGAGCAGAAGGAGCGCTGGCTGCGGCCGCTGCTGGAGGGGCGCGCGGTCGCCGCGATCGCCGTCACCGAGCCGGGCGCCGGCTCCGACGTCGCCGCGATCGCCACCCGCGCCCGGCCGGTCGATGGCGGCTTCTCGCTCACCGGGACGAAGATGTTCATCACCAACGCCGGTCTCGCCGACCTGATCGTCGTCGCCGCCAAGACCGACCCCGACGCCGGCCACCGCGGCATCACCACCTTCGTCGTCGAGCGCGGGGAGGAGGGGATGGGCATGAGCGAGCCGCTGGAGAAGCTCGGCTGGCACTCCTCGGACACCCGCGAGATCGTCTTCGACGAATGCCTCGTCGCCGCCGACCGCGTGCTCGGCGAGCCCGGCCGCGGCTTCCACCAGATCATGGAGGCATTCCAGGTCGAGCGGATCTCGCTGGCGGGGATGGCGCTCGGCCTGGGGCAGGCGGCGCTCGACGAAGCCGTCGCCCATGCCCGCGAGCGACGCACCTTCGGCGCCGCCCTCGGCAGCCATCAGGCGATCCGCCACCGGCTGGCGGCGGCGCTGGCCGAGCTCGAAGCGGCGCGCACGCTCACCTACCAGGCGGCCGCCCGCTGGGACTCCGGCCATCCCGAGGCGGCGAGCTCGACCGCGATGGCAAAGCTCGTCGCGCCGCGGACCGCATCCCGGGTGGTCGACGAGGCGCTCCAGGTGTTCGGCGGCTACGGCTTCATCGAGGAGACGCCGGTCGCGATGCACTACCGCGACGCCCGCATCCTCCGCATCGGCGGCGGCACCGACGAGGTCCAGCTCGAGATCCTCGCCAAGCGGATGGAGCTGTGACGATCGACAGCCGCGTGGCGCTGCGCCAGGAGGCGCGCCGCCGCGCCGTCCTCGACGCTGCCGTCGCCGTCTTCTCCGAGCACGGCTACCGGGGCGCCTCGATGAGCGACATCGCCGAGCGCTTGGGCATGGGCAAGGCCTCGCTCTACCACTACGTCGGCTCCAAGGAGGAGATCCTCGTCGAGCTCTACGAGGACGTCCTGCGCGAGAGCGTGATCGCCGCCCGCGGCATCGCCGCCGCCGAGCGTCCCGCCCGCGACGCCCTCGCCGAGCTGATCGCCGACCGCGTCGCCTACACCTGCCGCAACCGCGACCTGCTGCGCATCTTCTTCGAGGAGGAGGCCGAGCTGCCGCCGCGCCGGCAGGCCCGCCTCCTGACCGCGCGCCGCGAGTACGAGCAGACCCTCCTCGACCTGCTCGAGCGCGGCGAGCGCGAGGGCGAGTTCTCGGTCCCGACGACCCCCGCGATCTTCGTCAACACGGCCCTCGGCGCCGCCAACTGGACCTACAAGTGGTACAGCCCCGACGGCCCCCTCACCCCCGAGCAGCTCGGCGCCGAGATCGCCGCCCTTCTCCTCGCCGGCCTCCGGCCCCCCGGATCCCTCTAGAATCAGACTTCCCGCATCGCGGCATCCCCAGCCGGACCGCCGCGATCGCCGGGCACGCGCCTGTAGCTCAGTCGGATAGAGCGTCGGTCTACGAAACCGAAGGTCACAGGTTCGAATCCTGTCAGGCGCGTTGAGAAGTACCCGGTAATCGAGGGGTTCTGCGAGCCGGCACAGGCGGGCGCCAGGGGCCGCGCCCCGATTCCGCCCTTCCGACGGGGGGAAGAGGGTCGAAAGCGGTGCGGGGTGGACGCGCCCGGACTGGGATCTCGGCGCCGACGCCGCCACCGCGGGCCTCGAGTGAGAACGGTTGACGAACACGGGCGCCTGGACTACGGTCGAGAAAGTTCCGAAACGCACATAGAGGAGGAGCGCGGGATATGGCTTGGAAGCTGAGTGGCTCCTATTTCGAGACCTGCTCTTGCGACGTCGTCTGTCCGTGTACGGCATCGCTTTCGCTTGGGGCGACGAGGGACTACTGCAAGGTCGTCCTGGTCTTCAACGTGAAGAGCGGCGAGGTGGAGGGAACCGACGTCAGCGGGCTGACCGTCGCCGCGGTCTGCGAAACGCCGAAGGTGATGAGCGAGGGGAACTGGCGCCTCGGGGTCGTCATCGACGCCACCGCCTCGGACGAGCAGGCGGAGAAGTTGGGCGGCGTGTTCTCGGGCGCGCTCGGGGGACCGATGGAGGCCCTGGGCCCGCTCATCGGCGAGAACCTGGGTGTCGAGCGCCTGCCGATCGAGGTCGCCGAGGACGGGGTCAAGCACTCGATCCGGGTCGGCGATGAGATCGACTTCGAGATCGAAGACGTGGTTCCGTTCGGGGTGGAGAGCGGCGAGCCGGCGCGGATGGTCGGGATCTTCCACCCGGTCGGCTCCGAGCTGACCGTCTCGCGTGCGACGCGGTCACAGGTCAACGCCTTCGGCATCCAATACGAGGCTCGAGCGGGTTTCTCCGCCTCCGAGTTCTCCTGGGCGGCCTGATCGGCGCGGCACATCGCGCCGGGGGACGGGGCGATGGCGACGGCGGCGGTACCCCGCAGGCCCCCGCCGCTTCCGAGCCTGATCCAGGCGGCCTTGGTCGGGACGCTGGCCCTGCTCAGCGTCGCCGCCTGGGTGATCACCAGCGAGCAGATGGCGGGGATGGACGCCGGCCCGGGCACCGACCCCGGCGCCCTCGGCTTCTTCATCGGCGTCTGGGTGGTGATGATGGCGGCGATGATGTTCCCCTCGGTGGGGCCGACGGTGCTGATGTACGCGCGGATCCAGTCGGGGCGGCGGGCGCGGGGCGATGCGGTCCCCGGGGCGACCCTCCTCTTCCTCGCCGGATACCTGGTCGCCTGGGCGGCCGCCGGCGTCCTCGCCTACGCGATCTACCAGGTCGGCAGAGCGGCGACCGGTGACCTCTTCGCCTGGGACAGGGCCGGTCCGTATCTGGCCGGGGCGATCATCCTCGGCGCCGCCGTCTACCAGCTCACCCCGCTGAAGGACGTCTGCCTGCGGCATTGCCGCAGCCCGCTGGCGTTCTTGATGGAGCACTGGCGGGCCGGGCGCCTCGGCAGCCTCTGGATGGGGATCGCGCACGGCGGCTGGTGCGTGGGTTGTTGCTGGGCGCTGATGGCGGCCCTCTTCGCGCTCGGCGTGATGAGCCTGGGCTGGATGGCGTTCGTCGGAGTGCTGATCGCAGCCGAGAAACTGCTTCCGTGGAAGGCGATTGCCAACCGCGGGATCGCCATCCTGCTGCTGGCCCTCGGCCTCACGGTCGCCTTCACCCCGGCCAGCGTCCCGGGCCTGACCCTGCCGGGATCGCCGAAGGCGATGCGGGCAATGGAATCGATGGGGGGCGGGGGCGAGCAGATGGGCGGCATGGAGGCTCCGTGAAAGGCCGGCCCTAGCCTGCGCCCTCGGCGGCGCCGCCCTCCCGGTCGCGAGCGTGGCCGCCGAGGTGCTCTGGTCGCAGGTCGACCCGGCGGCGCCGTTCGTCTTCGGCGCGGTTGCGGCGGCCCTCGCCCTCTTCCTTCTCGCCCTCTTCCTCGCCGCGCGGATCAGGCTCAGGTAGAACGGAGCCCCGATTCATGCCCTGCCGAGAAGGGCGAAAGTCACTGGTTCGAATCCTGTCGGGCGCGTTGTAGAACCCTGGAGTCCGGGAGCGATGTTCCCTGCTGCTGGATCTGCTCCCGCCGCGGGGGTAGGGTTGTGGGGCGATGAAGCACGCGATTGTGTCTC
>JBLNAC010000361.1:0-4126 GCA_050259155.1 Syntrophothermus sp. | reverse complement strand
GCTGTCCACCGATTCCTCCGCGCGCAGGGACGCGGAAAGGATCGACCGGGCGATCGGCCCCGGCTGGGACGCGCCGTTCCAGGTCATCGCCGTCGCCGACGAGGGCGCGATCACCGACCCCGGGCCGCTCGCCGCCCTCGAAGGCTTCCAGAAGCGCGCCGCGGCGCTGCCCGGGGTGCAGGCGGTCGTCGGGCCGGCCCAGGTCGCGCGGCGGGTGGCGCCGCTACAGGCGCTCGGCAACGCCGCGCTGACGCAGGAAGGGAGGATCGGGCCGGTCCGGCAGTTGGGCCGGCTGGGCCGCAACCTCGGCGTCGCCGCCGCCGGGGTCGCGGAGCTCCGTGATGGGATCTCCGAAGCGAGCGCCGGCGCCGGCCTGCTCGCCCTCGGTGCCGACCGGGCGGGGGAGGGCGCGCGGCGGATCGCCAGCGGCCTGGGTCGGGCCGAGGGCGGCAGCGAACGGGCCATCGGGGCACTGGAGCGATTCGCGGCCGGGGCGGAGAGACTCGCCGAAGCCGAGCAGGAAGCGGCGATCGCGAGCATCCAGCTGAAGGGCGCGATCCGGGCGCTCGGCGGCGGCAACCTCCGCCACAACGTGCTGCGGCGGGCGCAGCGGGCCGGACACGGCCTGCAGAGCGAGACCGCCGAAACGCTGCCGGAGCTGACCGCCGCGGCGAGCGCCGCCGAAGAAGCGCTCGGGCGCGCGCTGGCCGAGCTTGAAGGGATGACCGTCGGCAAGGCGGACGCCCGCTACGCGGGGGCGCTGGAAGCGGTGGGGGCCGCGCTGGCGGCGGTCGGAGGGACCGATCCGGTGAACGGCGCCCCCTACGCGGATGGCTACGCCGGCCTCCCGGCCGAATTGGAAGCGCTGCGGGGCCGGCTGCTGTCGGACTCAGAAGAAGTCGAGCGGGTCGTCAGCTCGCTGAAGAGCGAGCTTCGCAACATCGACAAGGTCGCCAACGGCGCCGTGCGGCTGACCGAAGGCCTGTGGAAGATCCACCACGGCGGCAACCAGCTCGCGCACGGGGCCGGGCGTCTCTCGCGGGCCGCGCGGAGCCTGGGCGGCGGGCTGTCGCGGCTCGCCTCCGGCGCCACCGCCCTCGTCGCCGGAGTCGACCGGCTCGGCGGCGGCGCGGGGGCGCTGGAAGCCGCCCTCGCGCGGGGGTCCGAAGAAGCGGCGCCGCTGCAGGGCGGGCTGGCGGAAGCGAGCGTCCGCGTCCGGGGCGGCGAGCGGCGGATCCGCCGCCAGGCGCGCCGCGTCCGCGCCGCCTCGCCCGGGCTCTTCAGCTCCGGCTACTTCGTCCTCTCCGCGGTCGACGGAGCGCCGCCGGCGGCGAGGCAGGCGGCGGGGGAAACGATCGACCTCAACGGCGGCCAGGCCGCATCGGTCCTCGTCATCTCCCGCTTCCCGTTCAACTCCGAGGGCTCTCGGAGGCTCAACGCGTCCCTCGATCGGGAAGCGGCGGCGCTCGGCGAACGGGCCGGCCTGCGGACCGGCGTCGCCGGCGGCGCCGCCCAGCTCAACGACTACGGATCGGTCACCGAAGCGCGGATCCCGTGGGTGATCGGGGCGATCACACTCGTCACCTTCCTGGTCCTGATCCTGGTGCTCCGCGCCGTGCCGCTGGCGGCGATCGCGGTCGGCCTCAACCTGCTCACCGTCGCCGTCGCGTTCGGCGTGCTCACCCTCCTGTTCCACATCCCGGAAGGCTGGCCGCTGGGCGGCCACGACTACGTCGAAGCGGTGGGGGCGACGATGATCTTCGGCGTCGTCTTCGGCCTCTCGATCGACTACGCGGTGTTCCTCCTGGGCCGCATGCGGGAGCACTACGACGAGCACGGCGACCACGCGGCCGCGATCCGCTTCGGCCTCGCCCGCACCGCCGCGGTGATCACGGGCGCCGCGGCGATCATGATGGCGGTGTTCATCGCCTTCGCGGGCGCCCCGATCGCCACCGTCAGCCAGCTCGGCGTGGGCTTGACGGTGGCGGTCGTCCTCGACGCCACCGTCGTCCGGATCGTGCTGCTGCCGGCGCTGATGCTGCTGATCGGCGAGCGCGTCTGGTGGCTGCCGCGGCCCCTGGCGCGAGCGCTGCCGAAGCTCAGCGTCTAGGCCGAAAAAAAAGCACCCGCGCCGCCGGGGCGGCGCGGGTGCCGAGCTCAGGATTCAGCGCCTGCTACTTCTTCTTTTCAGGCTTCTGGGTGCACTTCGCGGTGTAGACGGGATCCGAGGCCTGTTTGTCGAGGAAGGTGAAGACCGAGCGGGACTTCAGCTTCTTGGAGGCCGGGCATTTGCCCTGGATGTAGCTGACCGTCTTGCCCTTGTACTTGTATTTCGTGTTGATCGTCGTGTTGAAGTACGTCAGCGCGCCGGCGCCGCCCGCGATCAGCGGGACTTCGACGTCGAGGCGCGGGCCGTAGCCTTCCTTGTTCAGGGGCGTGACGACCCCGGTCAGGACCAGCGCGGTCTGCACGGGTTTCGTGCCGTAGGTGTGCAGCAGCACGACGGTGTGGCCGTTCTTCGGCACCCCGTTGAAGGCGGTCACGACCTGTTCGACCGGGAACACCTGGGAGCCGACCGGAAGCAGCGCTTTGGCGGTTCCCCTGCCGATGATCGCCTTCTTGCATTCGCGTTCGGCGATTTCGGTCGAGACGTTCTGCAATTTCGAGGCGTCGCAGGTCGGATACCCCTTGCTGAACACCTTCGTGCCCTTGTCGAAGTCGATGACGACGTTGGTCGTCGGGACCGGGACGCCGCCGGGCCGCGTCTGGTTGGCGAGGCTCGTCGTGACTTCGAGCTTGGCCGGCGTCCACTTCTTCTTGTAGAGCTTCCCCTTCACCAGGGCGCCGTACGCCTGCGCGTTGCCGTCGGGCGTCGTCACCGGCGCACCGACCGGCCCGGCGAAGGCGACCGCAGCCAGCGCCATGGAGATCGCGGTCACCGCGAGGCCCACGGCCAAAATTGAACGTTTTTGCATTAAGCGCTCCTCCAAGTAGACGGTTGGCGGGCGCCTCCCAGTTCCCCTAACCGCTTTGGAGCCCCAGAGTAGCGGGTTGATTTCCAGTTAAGGCCCCGTTCGTGCCGCACTTGGCCGGGAGAGGCTCGGATACGATTCGGCCGCCGTTCCACCGGGTCGGAGGGGGTCGGGGGACGAACGAGCGACTTCCGTGGCTGCCAAACCCCTAGGTGAGGAGAAAAGCTCGGCTTCGGGCCGCGGGGTCACCCCCGTCCGGGCCGCCGTGGTCGCGGCCTTGGCGGCGGCCGTGGTCGTGCTCGCGATCATCCTCCTCAGCGGCGGCGGCGGCCACCGCTACACCCTGGTCTTCCACAACGCGGGCCAGCTCGTGCCCGACAACCAGGTCGTGATCGGCGGCTCTCCGGTCGGCTCGGTCGAAAGCATCGACCTCAGCGACGAAAACCTGGCCGAAGTCCACATCGAAATCAGCCAGCAGCTGCACGAGGGCTCGACCGCCGTCATCCGCGCCACCTCGCTCTCAGGCGTCGCCAACCACTACGTCTCGATCAGCCCGGGGCCGAACAGCAACCCGGCGATCGAAGACGGAGGCGATCTGGGTCTCGCCGAAACGACGACGCCGGTCGACCTCGACCAGGTCTTCAACGCCTTCCCGCCGTCGGTCCGCAGGGGGCTCTCCGACTTCATCCAGGGCAACGCGAAGACCTTCGAAAACTACGGCGAAGCCGCCAACGAAGCGTACAAGTACTTCGGCCCCGCGCTGAACCGCACCAGCGCGGTGCTGCGGGAACTGAACTCCGACCAGCGGCTGCTGGAGCAGTTCGTCGTCAGCTCCGCCCGGCTGACGACGGCCGTCGCCGGCCGCGGCGAGCAGCTCTCGAGCGCGGTCGGCAACGCCACCACCGCGCTCACCGCGGTCGCCAACCAGAACGTCGCCTTCGACGAATCCCTGCGACGCCTGCCGCCGGTCCTGCGCCAGTCGAACACGACCTTCGTCAACCTCCGCGCCGCGCTCGACGATCTCGAACCCCTGGTCGACACGGCGAAGCCGGCGACGAAGGAACTGGCGCCGTGGCTGGAAGAAGTCCGCCCGGTCGTCGCCAAGCTGATCCCGGTCACCCGCAACCTGCGGCTCACCGTCGCGCGCCCCGGCC
>JBLNAC010000360.1:0-8554 GCA_050259155.1 Syntrophothermus sp. | reverse complement strand
AGAGGTAGTAGGGGTCGTCCTCGTCGTAGAAGGCGTTCCTGCCGTCCTTGGAGAGCGACTGGTGGACGTGCATCCCCGACCCGTTCTCGCCGAAAAGCGGCTTTGGCATGAAGGTCGCGTGGTAGCCGTACTTCATCGCGTACTCCTTGACGACGATGCGGTAGGTCATGCAGTCGTCGGCCATCTCGAGCGCGTTCTTGTAGCGCATGTCGACCTCGTGCTGGGAAGGGCCGACCTCGTGGTGGGTGTACTCGACGTGGATACCCATCTTCTCCAGCGCCAGCACGGTCTCGCGGCGCAGGTCGGAGCCCGCGTCGAGCGTCGTCAGGTCGAAGTAGCCGCCCTCGTCCAAGACCTCGGGCACGCCGTTCTCGGGCTGCGCGGAGCGGAAGTAGAAGTACTCGAGCTCGGGGCCGATGTTGTAGGCGTCGAAGCCCATCTCCTCGGCCCGCTTCAGCGCCCGTTGCAGGATCCAGCGAGGATCGCCCTCATACGGACCCCCGCCCGGGACGCGGATGTCGCAGAACATCCGCGCGACCAGGTTCTCGTCATCGGGCCGCCAGGGGATCAGCGCGAACGTGGCGGGGTCGGGAAGCGCCAGCATGTCCGACTCCTCGATCGGGTTGAAGCCCGTGATCGAGGAGCCGTCGAAGCCCATCCCGCCGGCGAAGGCATCCTCCAGCTCGGCGGCGTTGATCGAGAAGCTCTTGAGCTGTCCGAGGACGTCGGTGAACCAGAGCCGGATGAAGCGAACGCCGTTCCGCTTGACCAGATCGACGACGTCGGCGGCGGTGAGGGGTTGCTCTGACATGCCTTGGGGCCTCCTGGGTGTGCGCGAGAGGCCGCAACTATAGGCCAATGAACCGAAGAGGTGCCGAACGCCGTAATCCGGGTAGGGAAAAGAAGACCAGGCACCGGAGTTGCAATGACTCCGAAAAGCAGGTATAACTTACCCCTCGTAAGTAAGCGGCTAAAAGTAAAGTAAAGGCCACGTAACGGACCTGTGAAGCGGGGACCCGCCCCGCCCGCATCAGGGCCAGAAGCGAGTAGCGACTGTGACGGTAAAAACCGCGGTAAGCAGATTTCAGATTCACGACGAGCTGACCGCTCCTGACGAGAGCGCTCCGCTCATCAAGTCCATCCAGGCGACGGGCGCCGCGGTGACGAAGTTCATCGGCGTCCTCGCGGGCGCCCCGGCCGTGCTTCGTGCCTATACGCGCATGCGGTCGGAGCTCCGTGGCGGCGTCCTCCCGCAGGCGACCCGCGAGCGGATCGCGCTGGCTGTCGCCGAGCATCGGGGCGACAACTACAGCATCGCCCAGCACGCGAAGTCCGCCCGCCGGGCCGGCCTCGGCCTCGACGAGGTCTCGCGAGCGCGCAGCTTCACCTCGGCCGATCCCAAGGAGGCGGCGCTGCTCCTCTACCTGAGGGAGGCGCTCGACGCCGAAGGGCCGCCCCCCCTCCACCTCCACGAGGAGGCGAGGGAGATCGGCTGGAGCGACGAGGAGATCCTCGAGGCTGTCGGCCACCTCGCCCTGAACGAGTTCCAGAGCCTGATCGCCAGGGCTGCGGCGCTTCCCCAGGACCAGGCGACTCCCCGGGTGCTTCCCGCCGCCGCGTAGGCGGCGGGACGGCCCCGGCCCGCTTCAGCGGTACCCGCGGGGGCTCAGCCGTTCTCGACGAGCGTCGCCGTGTAGAGCAGCCGCGCGGTCGTGTACTTGCAGCCGTAGGTCATCCGCTTGCCGACCTTGAGCTGCGGCTCGCCCTGGCGGATGTCGGTCGACTGCGTGCACTTGCCGGGTTCGCGGCTGGCGCGCCAGACGTTGTTCTTCGCCAGTCCCTGAGCGAAGGTCGGCGCCCAGGTGGGGACCGTGAGCGCGACGATGTCGTTCTTTTCGACCTTCAGGTTGGCGCTGAACTTGACCGTCTGCCCCAGGTAGGGGGACAGCACCTTGATCGCGCCCTGGCGGCGCAGGTTGTAGCGGGGCGGGTTGGTCCCCGGCACGCGGCGCAGGATCGCCAGGCGCGCCTCGGGCGGGGTGCCGAAGAACCCGTTGAAGAAGGAGCGCTGCGAGCCGGTCGGCTGCGCCAGGGTCAGGGTCCACTCCTTGATCGTGCCCTTGTGGGGGACCAGGAACGGGTTCACGGCCTGGCCGTTGTTGACCTGGAAGCCGGTCACGCTGCCGACCGCCTGGCAGGGAAGCTCGGGACAGGAGGGGTCAGGAACGGTCGCCGTCTGGCCGAGGATGACCGTCGTCTTCGTCACCGGCTTGGCGCTCGAGGCCGCGGCCAGGCCCACCGCCAGCAGCAGCGCGCCGCTGAGTGTGACCAGGGCCGTCCAGCGCCTTCTGCGCCGAGCGGCGGTGGCGGTTGCGGTGTGCGAAGACCTCGACATCTATGCAGCTCCTCTCGTGTTCTGGCACTGCCTAAACACGGCAGGGTAGCCTTCGGAGCGGCGGCGGCCGGCGGCCGGCGGCCCGGTGAGCCGGTCTAGCGCGGAGCGCCCGCCCGAGCGAAGCTGGTGGCGATCGCGTAGCGGACCCGACCCACTCCTTCGAAGCCGAGCGCTTCGCTCGCCGCGGCGGTGAAGTCCCAGGACCGGCCGCTCACGTAGGGGCCCCGGTCGATCACCCGCGTGATCAGCACGCGGCCGTGGTAGCGGAACTTGACCGCGGTGCCGCAGGGGAGCGTCTTGTTGGCCACACCGAGAGTGCTGGGGCGCAGCGTCTGCCCGCAGGCGGTCGTCGCGCCCCACATGCTGGGTCCGCCGTACCAGCTGGCACCGGCGACGCGCCAGGGGCTGAAGGCGAGTTCACCGGCGGCGGCGCTTGCGGTGTAGCCGGAGGCTCCACCCGTGGCCGCCCTGCCGGGCGCGGCGCCCAGGGCCAGGATCGCGGTCGCGGCCAGGAGGGCGACCAGAGACAGGCGAGATTGTCTGCGTTTGCTCATTTCTCTTTCCGAGCGCTTGCGGGGTTAGCTGACGGGCTCGCGCTGAAAGAGCTGCGCTACGCAGGCCGACGCCTGCGACTCGCCCCAACCAATTGGGTCCCCCGCTCTCCGCGATATGTGGACGGAGATTCAGCGGAAGTTGGCAGCAGATTAGCAAAAGCTAAGACAAGAGCCTGGAGCGATCGTGCCGGGGGCCGTCGCGCGCCTCAGGCCGGTCGGCGGGAATCGCTTCGGCCTGCGTGGAGGCCGAGTGCCGACTCGACGGCGAAGACCACGGCGAGGGCGGCCGCGGCGGCGACCGAGACGAGCTCGGCCAAAGCGCCGAAGCCGGCCGAGCGGTCGCTCTCCCCGATCAGCGGCCAAAGGGCCCCGCGGCAGGCGACACTCAGCACCGCGACCGCGCAGGCGCAGACGCAGGCGTCGGTCAGCCGCCGCCGGGCGCCGCGTGCCGGGCTCGAGGAGGCGAGGATCCGGAGGTAGGAGCCGGCCGCCGAGAGGAAGGCGAAGAGGCCGGCGGCGAGCAGCGCCGCCGTCAGCAGCGCCGCCCCCACCCCGTAGCCCTCGCGCACCGCCTGGCCCAGGCCCACGGCGAAGCCGAGAGCCGTCGCGAGCACCGCCGCGAGCGCCACCGGGTGACGCCGGAGCGCCGGCAGCAACCTCGCTTCGAGGCCCGGGAGGAGCTCACGGAGGCGGCCGCCTCCACCCCCCGACGAGCCGAGCACAGCGATCAGGGCGAGGGCGTCGGCGGCCCAGTCGGCTCCGTCCTCGGGGACGAGGCCGTCGAGGTCGATGCGTACCAAGGCCGCCACGGCGGCCACGACCGTCAACGTCGTCAGCATCAGGCCCACGAGGAGGAGCGGCGGCCCGCTCGACCGCGTGGCGACGGCGACCCAGCAGGCGAGGCAGGTCAGCCCGACCAGCCAGACGAGCAGGCGCGAGCCCCGCGCGACCCCGACCGCGCGGCTGACCGGCAGGTCGCGCCGGCGCCGGCAGAGCGCCACGTGGACCGACAACCACGCGAGCGAGAGAGGGACGAAGAAGATCGCGAAGGAGACGACGGCGTCGTAGGGATCTTCGGCCCAGGGGGCCCCGGCGTAGAGCCAGGGCAGCAGCTTCGGCGATCCGACGAGGGCGACGAGGGCAAGCCCGGACACCATCGCGGCGAGCACCGCGCGCCGCAAGGACAGCCGCCTGCGATCGCCTGCGGCAAGGGCCGGGACATCGACGTCGGCCCGGCGACCCGACTCGTGGAGCGCTTCCCGCTGCACCGAGCGATGATATCGCCGGCTCCAGAGCCCGGCCGCGGGCTGCGGAGGCACAGAACGGAGAGCGATCACCCCTTGACGGAGGCGCCGCCTAGCACCGCGAGAGTTTCCTCCCTCGACCACCTGAAGCTGCTGCTCGTGGCCGCGATCATCGCCGCGCACGGCGCGCTCGCCTACGGCAGCCTCGAAGGCGCCTGGCCCTATCAGGAGGTCCAGGAGGTGCAGCTGGGCGCGGTCAGCGACCTCGCCGTGGCGCTGGTGGTGATCCCGGCCGCCCTCTTCGCGATGGGGCTGTTCTTCCTCGTCTCCGGGCTCCTCACCCCCGCCTCCGTCGCCCGCAAGGGCCCGGGGAGGTTCGCCCGCGAGCGGCTGGTCAGGCTCGGGCTGCCACTGGCGTTATGGACGCTGGCGGTGTGGCCGGCGACGATCTGGGCCGCCCACCTGGCCGCCGGCGAGCAGCGGACCTTCGCCTGGCAGCTGACCCACGGCGACCCCGTCCTCGACACCGGCCCGATGTGGTTCGTCGCCGTCCTGCTCATCTTCTCCCTTGTCTACGCCGCCTGGCGCGGCTGGCGGGCCCGGCGCGGCGACCAGGCGGCGCCGGCCGGTCGCGAGCCGCTCTCGGGATGGACGCTGGCCGGCCTCGCGGCCGGGGTATCGCTCGCGACGATGGCGATCCGGCCGGTCCTCCCCGCCGCCAGCGGCCAGATCGGCCAGATCCACCTCTAGCAGTGGCCACAGTTCGTGGCGATGTTCGGCCTCGGCGTCGTCGCCGCCCAGAGGCGCTGGCTGGACCCGGTGCCAGAGCGGATCCGCCGCGGCTGCGGCCTGGCCGCGCTGTGCGGCCTGGCCGCCTTCCTGCTGGTTGCCGCGGCGCTCGCGGCGGCGGGCGTGGACGGCGACGTCATCTTCGACCCCGGCCTGCACTTGCCCGCGCTGCTGCTGGCGGCGCTCGAGGGGCCGCTCGCGGTCGGCGCCGCGATCTGGCTGCTGGGAGAGGCGCAGAGGCGCCTTGACCGACCCCCCGGCGTCCTCGGCCGCGCGATGGCGCGCAGCGCCTACGCGGCCTTCCTCTTGCAGGGCGTCGTCCTCACGGCGCTGATGATCCTCCTGCGCCCCCTCGGCGTGGCGGCCGAGGCGAAGGCGCTCGCGGTCGCGACACTCGGCGTCGCCGGCTCGTTCGGGCTCGCCTGGGCCCTCGTCACCCGGACCCCGCTGGGCCGCATCCTCTGAGGCCGGCCGCACCCGAGCCACGGCATAGAAGAGGCCCCGAAATCGGGGCCTCTTCCGTAGCGAGCCTGTAAGCCGGATCCTGTCTCGAGCGGCCATCTATCTATGCGGCCTACCTGGACCTCGCCGAGCCGGGTCGACGGTCCTGCTTGGCCTTGCACCGGGCGGGGTTTGCCTGGCCGCCGCGTCACCGCGACGCCGGTGCGCTCTTACCGCACCATTTCACCTTTGCCTGTACGCGACTCAGCTGAGGCCGCGCCATCGGCCGTGTCATTTCTGTGGCACTTTCCCGCGGGTTTCCCCGGGTGGGCGTTACCCACCGCCCTGCCCTGTGGTGTCCGGACTTTCCTCGAGGGGTTTTCTCTCCCCCCGCGGTCCGCTCGGCCCGCCCAGCGATGGTAGCTCCCCGGGACGAGGGCGTCCACCGGCGGGCGGGTATGGTGGCGGCGATGCGCACCGCGGTCGTCACCGGAGCCGGCAGCGGGCTCGGCCGCGCGATCGCGCTCGAGCTCGCGCGGCGCGGCTTCGGCGTCCACGCCACGGATCTCGACCCGGAGGCAGCCGCCGCCACCGCGGCGGAGCTGGGCTCGGGGGCGGCCGCCTCCGGGCTCGACGTGCGCGACGAGGCCGCCTGTCGGACGCTGGCGGCGTCGATCGCCGTCGACGGCGGGCTCGACCTCTGGGTCAACAACGCCGGCGTCTTCTACAGCGGCCCCCCCTGGGAGCAGGGCGCCGAGCTCCGCCAGCGGATGCTCGAGGTGAACGCGACGGGCCTCATGAACGGGACCCTGGCGGCGCTGGCGCCGATGCTGGAGGCCGGCCGCGGCCACATCGTCAACGTCGTCTCGCTGGCCGGGATCGTCGCCGCCCCGGGCGAGGTCGTGTACTCGGCGAGCAAGCACGCGGCGATGGCGTTCACGCTCGGGACGGCCTTCGACCTGCGCCGGGCCGGCGTTCGCGGCGTGCGCCTCTCCGCGGTCTGCCCCGACGGGATCTGGACGCCGATGCTGGAAGACAAGCTCGACGACCCGGACGCCGCCGGCTCCTTCTCGGGCCGGCTGCTGACCGCGGAGGAGGTCGCGCGCGAGGTGGGGAAGCTGACCGAGCGCCCGCGCCCGGTCCTGATCATCCCGCGCTGGAGGGGGCCGCAGCTCCGCTTCCTCGACATGTTCCCTCGGCTGGGGATGCGGCTGCTGCCCTTGATCATGTGGGACGCCCGGCGGCGCCAGCGCTCCTACAAGCGCCGCATCGAAGCCGGCAAGTGGCCGAAGGCGTAGCGCTGTCGACCTTTCCCGGGCTATAGGCCGCAAAAGGTCGATGGTGGCGACTACACCTTCCGGAAGACTCCCACGACCTTGCCGAGGACACGCGCCTCGGTGGTTCGGATCGGCTCCATCTCGTCGTTCTCGGGCTGTAGGCGGATGTGGTCCTTCTCGCGGAAGAACCGCTTGACTGTCGCCTCCTCGCCGATCAGGGCGATCACGATCTCGCCGTCGGCGGCGGTCTCGGCGGGACGGACGATCACGTAGTCCTCCTCGAGGATGCCGGCGTTCTTCATGCTTTCGCCCCGAATCTGAAGAATGTAGTCGCCGTCCTCGCCGCCGATCACGTCCGGCACTTCCAGGTATTCCTCGATGTTCTCGTCGGCCAGGATCGGCTCGCCGGCCGCGACCTGCCCGACCAGCGGCAGCCCGCTCGGCGGCCGGATCGCGTCCTTGGCCCGGTTGGCGGTGCCGATCAGCAGCTCGATGGCCCGCGGCTTCGAAGGATCGCGCCGCAGCAGCCCGATCTTCTCCAGATTGGAGAGGTGGGCGTGCACTGTCGAGGAGGAGTGCAGCCCGACGGCCTTCCCGATCTCGCGCACCGTCGGCGGGTAGCCCGTCTTGGCCGCGTACTTGCCGATGAAGTCGAAGATCTCCTTCTGCCGCTTGGTCAGGTCCAAGTCAACCATCGATCGTGTCTTCCTTTCCGCGCGCGAGCCCGCACCCGCGCCAGTCACGTTCGAACACCTGTTCGAAGGCTACCGCCTCCCCCGGACGCCCGCAACCGCACCGGCCCGACTGCTCCGCGCCGAACATCTAGAATCGACGACCCGCGCGGCTGTGGCGGAACTGGTAGACGCGCAAGGTTGAGGGCCTTGTGGGTGGCAACACCCGTGATGGTTCGACTCCATTCAGCCGCATTCCCTGAAGCTCCCGAGGGCAGCAGTGGTCATCGCGAGAGCGACGGCACGGCCCCCGGGAAGGAGGCCGTGACGTCGTCCGCGCGGTGCCGCTCGAGCGCGGTGAGGGTCGCTAGCAGCCGGTCGGCCTCCGCGGCCGGGAGCGCCATCCGGGCGTTGCGCAGGAACTTGGCCTCGACCTCGCCGGGGGGCATCGGGTTGGCCGGGCCGCCGCGGGGCCGGGGGACGCGGGCCTCGTAGCCGCGGCCGCCGGCGCGGGCGCGGATGCCGCCCGAGAACTCGTTGCCGCCCTCGAACTCGGCCACCTCGTAGGAGACCCGGTCGGCGAGGGCGAGGGCGCGGGGATCGGCTATCGCCTCGGCGGTGAAGGCGTCGACGCCGAGCGAGCCGCGCGCGAGCAGCGCCCCGATGCAGTACGGGAGGCTGAACTTGGCGTCGTAGGGCGTCTCGGGCCGGCGCTTGCGCGCGGACGGCTCGAGGACGAGGCCGACGGCGACCTCGCCGGCGACGAGGGCGACGATCTCCTCGACGTCGTCGGGCCCCAGCCCGCTCGCGGCGACTGCGTCCAGAACCGCGTGCCCGGCGTGACAGGACGGGTAGGCCTTGAAGGCGATCTCGGGGGTCTCCCAGCGGGAGCCGAGGCCGGCGGTCAACGCGGTGGCGTCGAACTCGCCGACATGCGAGGCGAGGAGCCCGAAGCGCCCCTCGAGGACGCTGCCCGGGCCGCTCGCGCCGTGCCCGGCGAGCGCCGCGGCGACGATCCCCGCGTGCGCCGCCCAGCCGGCGTGCAGCGGCTTCGTCTGGGAGCCGTCGGCGAGGTACTCCATCAGCCCCGACGCTTGGCTGCCGGCGATGCCCAGCGCGCTGGCGGTCTGATCCGCGGAGAGGCCGCGGAGGCGGGCCGCGGCCGCGACCGCGGCGAAGACGC
>JBLNAC010000359.1:0-5502 GCA_050259155.1 Syntrophothermus sp. | reverse complement strand
GGGCCGGGGCCGGCGGCGGCTACTCCTATACCTGGCTGTTTGACGGCCGCCACAGCAGGGCGACGGGGCGGGAAGTACTCCTCACCGGCGACGTGCGCGGCCATTCCGCCGCCTGCCGCGTGAAGGCGCGGGGCGCGGGCGGCACCACCGTCGCCACCAGCCGCCCGCTGCGCCTGCACTGAGAGCCCCGGCCCGTCCTGGCGGCGCCCCGACCCCCGTCCTGGCCGCACAGCCAGGACGGGGGTCGGCCCGCGAGGCTGCCCGCCGTGGATTTCGCCCTGACCGAGGAGCAGCAGGACTTCGTCGCCGCGATCCGCGACTTCTGCGAGCGCGAGTGCGGCACGCGCGACCAGCGCGAGCGGCTGACGAACGGCTACGCCGAGCACCACAGCGACGCGATCTACGGGCAGATGGCCGAGCTCGGCTGGCTGGGGGTGACGATCCCCGAGGAGTACGGCGGCTCGGGGGGAACGATGCTCGACGCCTGCCTCTTCATGGAGGAGACCTCGCGGGGCCTGGCGCCGATCGCCGGCTACGCGACGACGCTGATCGTCGCCGGCGCGACCCAGCGGTTCGGGACAGAGGAGCAGAAGCACGAGATCCTCGGCGGGATCGCCGGCGGCGCCGTCGAGGCGATCGCGATGACCGAGCCCGAAGCCGGTTCGGACGTCGGCGCGCTGACCTGCTCGGCGCGGGCGGTCGACGGCGGCTTCGTCCTCGACGGCCAGAAGGTCTTCTGCTCCAACGCCCACATCGCCGACCACGTCCTCGTCGTCGCCCGCACCACCCGCGGCGAGGACAAGCACCAGGGTATGACGATGATCTGGGTGCCCCGCGGCGCCGAGGGCATGGAGGTCGTCCCGATCGAGACGATGGGCGGCCGCGAGACGAACCACCTCTACTTCACCGAGTGCGCGGCGCCGGCCGACGCCGTCCTCGGCGAGGTCGACCAGGGCTGGATGCAGCTGATGGCCGGCCTCAACGTCGAGCGCCTGATCCTCGCCGCGACGATGCTCGGGATCGCCCAGCGCGCCTTCGACGACGCCCTCTCCTACGTCAAGGAGCGGCGCCAGTTCGGTCGCCCGATCGGCTCCTTCCAGGCGCTCCAGCACCGGCTTGCCGACCTCGCCACGGACCTCGAAGCGGCGCGGCTGATGACGCGCTGGGTGGCGGCGCTGACCGACGAGGACCCGGATCGGATGCTGCCCCGGGAGGCGTCGATGGTGAAGCTGTTCGTGACCGAGGTCGCGAAGCGGACGACGCTGGAGGGGATGCAGCTGATGGGCGGCTACGGCTACTCCTCGGAGTACGACATGGAGCGGCTGGTCCGCGCCTCGCTGGTCTCGACGATCTACGGCGGCACCTCCGAGATCCAGCGCAACATCATCGCCAAGACGCTCGGTCTCTGAGCCTCCGGGCCGCCGGGCTTGAGCCGTCGGGGCAGGCATGGACGAATCTCCGATGTGGGTTCTCGTACGTTCGTGCTGCGATTGCGGTGCCCGATGGACGAGCCCGGCGGCTACAGCCAAAGCCACCCGAGTAAGGGGGTTCGATGAAGTCGATCGCAGCGAACGGAGGCCGCACCTCGAGCCGCGGGCGGGCCGCGCTCGCCGCGGTCGTCGCGGTCGCGGCGCTGCTGCTGCCGGCGCTTCCCGCCGCGGCCGCCGCCGAAGAGCTCCCCGCCTCGGCCCTCGGTCCCGAGATGAGGCTCGGGTTCGCCGGCCACAGCGCCCGGATGGTCGGCTCGCACGTACTGCTCAGCGTCCGCTGCAGGGGGCCGCTGAGCGGGACCTGTGCCGGCACCGTCTCCCTGGGATCGGGCGGGGCCGGCCGCACGGTCCCCTTCTCGATAGCCGGCGGCCGCGCCCAGGGTCTCCTGGTCCCCTTCGGCGAGCGCGGGAACCATGCCCCCGCCAGGGTCCGCGCGGTGGCGCGGACCATGCAGCCGCTCGGCGCGTTCCGGGAGACCGAACGACTGCTTCGCCTCCGCTGAAGGGGAGCCGATGCCCCCGTCGGGCACGGTTCCCGAGCCGCGCCGGGGCGCTATCCTCTGTCCAGCCTCGGCCCTCGGGCCCGGGGTTTTCTCTTGTAACGGCCTAGTTAGGGATCGAGGAAAAGATGGCTCGCGGAGATGTCCGCATCGCGGTGACCCTGGCTTGCGAAGACTGCAAGCGGCGGAACTACCAGACGAACAAGTCCCGGCGCAACACGCCGGAGCGGATCGAGATGCGCAAGTTCTGCCGCTGGTGCGGCCATCACACCCCGCACAAGGAGACTCGGTAAAGGGTCATGGCGAAAACCCGCGCACAGCGGAAGGCCGAGCGCCGGGCTCGGGAAGCTGAGGAACGCCGCCGCTCCGACGCCGCGCGCGAGAGCACGGCCCATGCCCAGCACGACACCCAGGTCCCGATCTCCGGCGACATCGCCGAGATCGAGGCGGTCGAGGCCGGGATCGCCGCCGGCGCCCCCGAGGCCGACCTCGAGACCCCCGACGCGCCGAAGCCGTCGCGGGCCGAGCGCCGCGCCGAAGCGAGGGCGCTGAAGGAGGCCGAAAGGCGCAAGCGCGACGAGCAGAAGCGCCGCGAGGCGCAGCAGCTCGAGAAGAAGCAGAAGCAGGCCAAGGCCGAGCGCGCCCAGCGGGGCGGGGTGTTCGGCTTCCTCGCCTCCTGCTGGGCCGAGCTGAAGAAAGTCCAGTGGCCCGATCGCGAAACGCTGATCCAGGCCACGGCCGTCACCATCCTCTTCGTCGCCGTGGCGGCCGCCTACCTGGGCGCCCTCGACGCCTTCTTCAGCTTCCTGATCAAGCGGATCCTGTAGACGGGTCCCCGAAAAGCAAAGGCTTCCGACAGATGTATCGCTGGTACGTGATCAACACCTACTCCGGGCACGAGAACAAGGTCAAGCACAACCTCGAGCACCGGGTGCAGACGATGAGCCAGAACCGCAACGTGCGGCAGGTCGTCGTCCCGACCGAACAGGTCTCCGAGATGAAAGACGGGCAGAAAGTCCAGACCGAGAAGCGGACGATGCCCGGCTACGTCCTCGTCAACATGGAGCTGACCGACGACGCCTGGAGCCTGGTGAAGAACACTCCCGGCGTCACCGGCTTCGTCGGCTCGCGGAACAAACCGGTGCCGCTCTCCAAACCGGAGGTCGACCGCCTGCTGCACCGCGAGACCGCGGAGCGGCCGCGCACCCAGGCGCAGTTCGCGATCGGCGAATCGGTGAAAGTCATCTCCGGCCCTCTCTCGGACTTCTCCGGCGAGATCGCCGAGATCAACGAGGACGCGGCCAAACTCAAGGTCCTGGTCTCGATCTTCGGCCGCGAGACGCCGGTCGAGGTGGGCTACGACCAGGTGAAGAAGATCTAGCTGGCGCGATCGCGCCAGCTATGCTGCCCAACCCGATGGCGAAGAAAGTCCTCACCCTCATCAAGCTGCAGATCCAGGCCGGCAACGCCAACCCGGCACCGCCCGTCGGCCCTGCGCTGGGCCAGCACGGGGTCAACATCATGGACTTCTGCAAAGCCTTCAACGCGCAGACCCAGAACGAAGGCGGCACGATCATCCCGGTGGAGATCACCGTCTACGAGGACCGCTCCTTCACCTTCATCACCAAGACCCCGCCGGCCGCGGTCCTGATCAAGGAAGCGATCAGGATCCCGAAGGGGTCCGGCGAGCCCCACATCAACAAGGTGGGGACGATCTCCCAGGACCAGATCCGGGCGATCGCTGAGCGCAAGATGCCCGACCTCAACGCCAACGACATCGACGCCGCCTCGAAGATCATCGCCGGCACCGCCCGCTCGATGGGCGTCGACGTCGAATAGGAGATCGCGTGGCCCACGGCAAGCGATACCGCGAGCAGTACGGAAAGGTCGACCGCGACCGCGCCTATCCGCCGGCGGAGGCGATCGACCTCGTCAAGCAGACCTCGAGCGCCAGGTTCGACGAGACCGTGGAGGTCCACATCCGGCTCGGCGTCAACGTCCGCCACGCCGACGAGCAGCTGCGCGGCACTCTGGCCCTGCCCCACGGGCTCGGCAAGGACGTGAAGGTCGCGGTCTTCGCCCAGGGGCAGCAGGCGCGCGACGCCGAGGCGGCCGGCGCCGACTTCGTCGGCGGCCAGGACCTGGTCGAGAAAGTCCAGGAGGGGTGGACCGACTTCGACGTCGCGATCTCGACCCCGGAGATGATGAAAGCCGTCGGCCAGCTCGGCCGCGTGCTGGGGCCCCAGGGCAAGATGCCGAACCCGAAAGTCGGCACCGTCACCGACGAGATCGAAAAGGCCGTCGCCGACTCCAAGGCCGGCAAAGTCGAGTACCGCACCGACCGCCAGGCGATCGTCCACCTGGCGATCGGCAAGACGAGCTTCGAGGCGGACAAACTGCTCGACAACTACACCGCCGTGCTCGACGAGATCGTTCGCGCCAAGCCCTCGGCGGCGAAGGGGAAATACATCGTCTCCTGCACGGTCGCGAGCACGATGGGTCCTGGCGTCCGCGTCGACACGGCAAGATCGGCCGAGCGCGAGTCGGCCGCCGCCGAGCCAGAGCCCGCGGCCGCCTGAGATTCTCTACACTGCGTCGCCGCTCACCCGAGACCACCGGCAGGGCCGAGCCCGCAAGCCCGGTGCAGGTAAGACGATGAACCGCGAGGAAAAGTCAGCCACAATCGAGGAGATCGCCGCCCAGATCGAGGCGGCTGACGCGATCTTCGCGGTCGACTACCGCGGCATCAGCGTCTCCCAGGCCGCGGAGCTGCGCTCCAAGCTGCGCGAGGCCGACGCAAGCTTCCGGGTCGTCAAGAACCGCCTCACCAAGCTCGCCGCCGACAAGGCCGGCGAGGAGCGCCTGGCGGATCTGCTCCACGGTCCGACCGCGCTGACCTTCGTCCGCGGCGACACCGCGCAGGCCGCGAAGGCGATCACGAGCTTCAACAAAGAGCACGAAATGCTCGCCTACAAGGGCGGCTTCATGGAAGCCACCGTGCTCGACGAGACGGCGTTCCAATCGATCGCCAGGCTGCCCTCGCGCGAGGTCCTCAACGGCCAGCTCGCCGGCGTCGTCGCCAGCCCGCTCACCGGCCTGGTGCGAGGGCTCGGCTCGATGATCCAGGGGCTGGCCCTGCAGCTGGGACAGATCGCCGAGCAGGGGCTCGTGAGTGGGGACGCCGCATCCGCGGGTCCCGCGGAAGAGGCGGAGGCCGCAGACGGGGAGGCCCAGGCCGGGGAGGCCCCGGCTGAGGAGCCGCAAGCTTCCGCGGAGGAGGCGCCGGCGGAGGCAGAGACTTCAGAAGAGGATTCAAACGAGGAAGAGGGGTAAGAGCAGATGGCAACCAAAATCTCGACCGAGGAGTGGATCGAGGAGCTGAAGGGGATCTCGGTCCTGGAACTCTCGGAGCGGATCAAAGCGCTCGAGGAGGAGTTCGGCGTCTCCGCGACCGCGGTCGCGGCGGCGGCCCCGGCTGCGGCCGGCGCGGCCGGCGGCGACGGCGCGGCCGC
>JBLNAC010000358.1:0-3019 GCA_050259155.1 Syntrophothermus sp. | reverse complement strand
GCACGACCGCGGCGGTGATCAGCACGAAGGCGACGATGCCGGCAGCGCGAGAGGCCAGCCACCACGGGTACTTGGCGGGATCCGGCTCAGCGACCACCCTCGCCCTCCCGCTCGGGAAGCTGCTCCTCGCCCGCCGGGGCGGCCTTGCCGGCCGCGGGCGCGGCCGGGCCCGCGGCCGGGACGGCGACCTTGGTCGGCCCCGAGAACATGGCGTAGGCGGCGAGGGCGCCGAGCGCCACCACCACAGCAACCGCGGCGATCCTCGCCCTCAGGCCCGGTCCCCGATCCTCCGCGGCCGCCGCTGTGGAGGCGGCGCTCACGGCGGCGGCACCGGGGATGCCCGGGTGACGATCGAGGCCGCCTGCTGCGCCTGCGCGGCCGTCGCCCCCTTTCCGGCCGCCGGCTTCGTGATCGCCGCCGGCGCGGCCAGGCCGGGGCCGAGGGCGGGGTCCCTGCCGCTCCGTACCTGGATCGCGAGCAGGGTCAGCACCACGAAGAAGAGGCCGAGGGCGGCGGTGATCACGGCCAGGGGGCTGGGGGGCCTGGGACGTCTCGGGGCGGGCTTCTCGGGCACGCGTCTCACCCCTCTCCGTAGACCCGGAAGCCGTAGCCGCGCGCGAACCCGGTCATCGCGCGGGCCGAGTTGTCGAGCTCCGCGCGCAGAACCCGGAGCCGGGCTACGTCGGCCGCGGCGAGGGCGGCGCCGATCCTCCTTCTCAGCGCCAGCTGGCTCCTGACCGGATCGAAGACGTTCGCCTTCAGCAGCGCCGCGTCCCCGGGCGGCGGCGGCACGGCTTCGATCTGGCGCAGCTGCCGCCACCCGACCGCGATCGTGTCGTCGTAGGCCCGCACCGCCTCGGCGGGGCCGGCGGAGGTGCCGACCCGCTCCTGCTCCCTCGTCCGCTCGGGGTCGAGCCTGGCGCAGATCGCGTCGACCCGGGCCACGTAGGCGCGCCGAGCGGGGTCGGTGACCCTCGTCACGCGCACCTTCCCTCCCGGCGCCGGCTGTTGGGATTCCGGCGGGCGCACGGAGGTCGGAGGAGTCGTCGCTTCCGCCCCCTCCGTCTCGGCCCGGCGCCTGTCCCCGCCGCAGCCGGCGAAGAGCGCCACGAGCAGCCCGAGGAGAGCGATCGATGCGACCCGCGCGGCCATTTGCCCCTAAGTATGGACCCTATGGGCCTGCTCGACGGCGGCCTTGCGATCGGCCTGGGCGTCAACTCGCGGCGGGCAGCTCACTGCCGGTCCTCTCCTCGTCACGGGTCGACACCTCGATCTGCCGGCGAAGGGCGGGGATCGAGCGCGGCTGGTTCACCGCCATGCCGGCGACGACGACGCCGTCGCGGCGGACCAGGGCGGTGAACTCGGGGGCGGCGGTGTCGCCGGAGATCGTCACCTCGTCGCCGCGGCTCGCGTCTCCGACCAGCTGGACCCGATGCCCGAACTGGTCGGTCCAGAAGGAGGGCAGCGCCGGCGGCAGCGGCTCCAGCCCGAGGATGGCGCGCGCCACCTGGGTTCCCTGGCGGGCCGCGGCCTCCCAGTGCTCGCTGCGCTCGTGCTCGCCGCTGACGGGGTTGAGGGCCCGGGCGGCGTCGCCGGCGGCGAAGACGTCGGGCGCGCTCGTCCGGCCGCAGGCGTCGACGCGCACGCCGTCCGTCTCAAGCCCGCTGCCCTCGAGCCACTCCGTCGCGGGTTCGATCCCGATCCCGAGCACCAGCGCGTCGCAGTCGAGCCGGCTGCCGTCGGTCAGCTGCACCCACTCGACACCGCCGTTCCCCTCGCCGAAGCGCGAGACGTGGGCGGAGAAATGCACCTCGACCCCCTCGGCGCGGTGGAGGTCCACGAACCACTCGGCGAGCTCCGGCATCAGCACGCGCCCGAGCGCGCTCGGCGCCGCCTCGAGGACGGTCACCTCGCAGCCGAGTCGGCGCGCGGTCGCCGCGACCTCGAGCCCGATGAAGCCGGCCCCGACGACGATCAGCCGCGCGTCGGCCGCGAGGGCGTCGCGCAGCCGCGCCGCGTCCTCGGCGGTGCGGAGGAGGTGGGTGTTGGCGAAGGCCTCGGTCCCGGGGAGCCTCCGCGGCCGGCTGCCGGTGGCGATCACCGCGGTGTCATAGGGGAGGACCTCGCCCGAGGCGAGCGTCACGGTCTTGATGCCGGGGTCGAGGGCGACCGCGCGATCTCCGAGGACCAGATCGACCCCATTCTCGGCGTACCAGTCGCTCGGCCGGAAGGCGAGCGTGTCGGGGCCGCGCTCGCCGGACAGCACGGCCTTCGACAGCGGCGGCCGATCGTAGGGGCGCTCCCGCTCCTCGGCGACGATGCGGACCGGGCCCTCGTAGCCACGGGCGCGCAGCGTCTCGCAGCAGCGCTGGCCCGCGAGCCCGCCTCCGACTATCAGCACCCCGCCGCTCATCGGCAGGTCCACCCGGCCGGGTAGGCGGCGGCCGTGACGTCGAGCCCGCCGGTGGACGTCCTGGTGACGACCACCCGGTCCGTGCAGGTTTCGCCTGCCAGGCGCACGAAGGCCACGCCGGAGACCTTGTTCTTCGAGATCCTCCTGACCCCCTGCGCTCCGAAGGCTTCGCACTTTCCGGCGCAGGCCTGCTTGGCCTTGGTTTCGATCGCGTGCCTTGCCCGGGCCACGGTGAGCAAGCCGGCCGCGGCGGCGGTGGCGGTGACGATTGCGATCGATACGGCCAGGGCGGCCGCGACGGCGAGGGCGAAACGCTTCATCGACAGGGCTCCTTTGAGAGGGTTCGTGATCGCTTCTTAACGGCGCCGGGTTAAAGGCAGCCCCAAGAGGGGGCAAAGGCCCGGCGGGCGGCGGCGGCTACCCGAGGCCGAGCCGGCGGCGGAGGAGGCGGGCCAGGTCCTCGCCGCTCTCGGGGTCGAGCAGGTTGAGGGCCGGGATCGAGGTCAGCTTCTCGACCAGGGCGATGCCGGCCGAGGTGCTCGTGGCGCGTCCGGCGACGAGGTCGGGCTCGCGCTTGAAGGCGGTAATCACGCCGACCACGGCGTA
>JBLNAC010000357.1:0-13347 GCA_050259155.1 Syntrophothermus sp. | reverse complement strand
CCAGGGTGCCTCCGCGCCGGCCGCTCGCCGGGCCACCGCATCCACCGCGCTCGGCCTCGCCTTCAGCTTCTACGGCTACGCCTTCCCGATCCTCGGCAGGCACGAATTCGCGATGGGCGCCGGGCGCTTCGGTGCGCCCCGCTCGGGCCACACCCACCAGGGCCAGGACGTGATGGCCGCCTGCGGCACGCCCCTGGTCGCGGCCCGCGGCGGGCGCGTCCAGTACGCCGGTTTCCAGTCGGCGGCCGGCAACTACGTCGTCATCGACGGCCGGGGGACGGGATATGACTTCATGTACGCGCACCTCGCCGAACCCTCGCCGCTCCGCACCGGCGAAGTGGTTCGCACCGGCCAGCCGATCGGGGTCGTCGGCGACACCGGCGACGCGACCGGCTGCCACCTCCACTTCGAGATGTGGAGTCCGCCAGGGTGGTACGAGGGTGGATCCCCCTTCGACCCGCTGCCGTACCTGGAACGGTGGGACCGCTACAGCTGAGCCCCGGCTACTCCCACTCGATCGTCGCCGGTGGCTTCGAGGATATGTCGAGCGCGACCCGGTTGACGTCGCGGATCTCGTTGATGATCCGGTTCGACACGCGCTCCAGCAGGTCGTAGGGAAGACGCGCCCAGTCGGCGGTCATCGCGTCGTCGGAGGTGACGGCGCGAATCACGATCGGGTAGGCGTAGGTGCGGCCGTCGCCCTGGACGCCGACCGATCGCACGACCGGAAGCACGCAGAACGACTGCCACAGCTGCCGGTAGAGCTCCGCCGCCCGGATCTCCTCCTGCAGGATCGCGTCGGCGGCGCGCAGGATGTCCAGCCGCTCCCTGTTCACCTCGCCCCCGACGATCCGGATCGCGAGGCCGGGGCCGGGGAACGGCTGTCGCCAGACCATCCGCTCGGGCAGGCCCAGCTCGACGCCGACGGCGCGCACCTCGTCCTTGAAGAGCATCCGCAGAGGCTCGACCAGCTCGAACTGGAGGTCCTCGGGAAGCCCCCCGACGTTGTGGTGCGACTTGATCGTCGCCGCGTGGTCGGAGCCGCCGGACTCGATCACGTCCGAGTAGAGGGTGCCCTGGACGAGATAGTCCACGTCCTCGAGCCGCGCGGCCTCCTCCTCGAAGACCCGGATGAACTCGGCACCGATGATCTTCCGCTTCTGCTCCGGGTCCTCGACGCCAGCCAGCCTGGCCAGGAAGCGGGCCTCGGCGTCGACGTGGACGAGGGGGATGCCGAACTGGCGAAAGGCTTCGACCACCTGCTCCGCCTCGTTCAGCCGCATCAGCCCGTGGTCGACGAACACGCAGGTGAGCCGGTCGCCGACCGCCCGGTGGACGAGCAGCGCCGCGACCGAGGAGTCGACGCCGCCCGAGAGGCCGCAGATGACCCGGCCCTCGCCGACCTGGGCCCGGATCTTCTCCACCTGTTCGGCGATCACCGATTGCGGCGACCAGCGCTGCACGCAGCCGGCGACGTCGCGCAGGAAGCGGGTCAGGATCTCGGTCCCGTAGGGGGTGTGGACGACCTCGGGATGGAACTGGATCCCGTAGAGGCCGCGATCGGGCAGCTCGCAGGCGGCGACGGGCGAGCTCGGGCTGGAGGCCAGGGCGGTGAACCCTTCCGGGGCCTCGAAGACGGCGTCCCGGTGGCTCATCCAGCAGCTCTGCTCCTCCGGCAGGCCCCCGAGGAGGCGGCCGCCGCCGCTGCGCAGAGCCAGCTCGGTGCGGCCGAACTCGCCAGACTCGGCGGGCTCGACCCGTCCCCCGAGCGCCAGCACCATCGCCTGCATCCCGTAACAGATGCCGAGCAACGGGACCCCGAGATCCAACAGCTGCGTCGGGAACTCCGGCGCCCCCTCTTCGTAGACGGAAGCCGGCCCCCCGGAGAGCACGATGCCCTTCGGCCTGCGCTCCCGGATCGCCTCCACCGGCGTGGTCGACGGCAGCATCTCGGAAAAGACGCCGCACTCGCGGATCCGCCGAGCAATGAGCTGCGAGTACTGGCCGCCGAAGTCGAGTACCAGCACCTCCTCGTGAGCGGCCGGGGCGGGGGGTGGCGCGGTAGGGGGACCCATCCCCGAGGAAGCTTTAGCTACCGCAGGGGATGGGGGGTCCCCTGCCGCGACGGGACCCGCCGTCCCGGCCGCTCCCGAGCGGCTAGTCATCCGATACGGCGACCCCGGCAGACACCGCAGCCCGTCCGTTCGAGCCCATCCCGACCTGCTGCTCGTTCTGCAGCTTCTTGCCCTCGCTCATCAGCGCCGGCGCGACCATCACCTCGGCCCGCTGGAAGGAGCGGATGTCCTCGTAGCCGCACGTCGCCATCGAGGTCCTCAGCGCTCCCATCAGGTTGAAGGTCCCGTCGTTCTCCTGGGCCGGGCCGAGCAGGATCTCCTCCATCGTCCCGTCCTGCTTTGTCGAGAAGCGGGTGCCGCGCGGCAGCGAGGGGTGGAAGGTCGCCATCCCCCAGTGGAAGCCCCGCCCGGGCGCCTCCTTGGCGCGCGCCAGCGGCGAGCCGACCATCACCGCGTCGGCGCCGCAGGCGATCGCCTTCGAGACGTCGCCGCCGGTGCGCATGCCGCCGTCGGCGATCACGTTGACGTACTCGCCGGTCTCCAGCATGTGCTGGGCCCGGGCCGCCGCCACATCGGCGATCGCGGTGGCCTGCGGCACCCCGATGCCGAGCACGCCGCGGGTCGTGCAGGCGGCGCCGGGGCCGACGCCGACGAGCACGCCGACCGCTCCGGTCCGCATCAGGTGCAGGCCGGTCGAGTAGGAGGCGCAGCCGCCGACGATCGTCGGCACCGGGACTTCGGCGATGAACTCCTTCAGGTTCAGCGGCTCGACCGTCGTCGAGACGTGTTCGGCGGAGATCACGGTGCCCTGGATGACGAGGACGTCCAGCCCTGCTTCGACCGCCACCTCATAGTGGTCGCGGACCTTCTGGGGGGTCAGCGAGCCGCAGACGACGGCGCCCCGGGCCTTGATCTCCTCGACCCGCCTGCCGATCAGCTCCGGCTTGACCGGCTCGGTGTAGATCTCCTGCATGATCCGCGTCGCCAGGTGCTTGGGCGCCGCGGCGATCTGCTCGAGCTTCTCCTCGGCGTCCTCGAAGCGGGTCCAGATGCCCTCCAGGTTGAGCACCCCGAGGCCGCCCAGCTCGTTGACGAGGACCGCGGTGTCCGGGCTCACCACGCCGTCCATCGCGGAGGCGAGCAGCGGGATGTCGAAGCGGTAGGGGCCGAGGGCCCAGGTGATGTCGATGTCGTCGGGATCCCGGGTGCGACGCGAAGGGACGATCGCGATGTCGTCGAATCCGTAGGCGCGCCGCCCTTTCTTGCCGCGGCCGATTTCGATTTCCAAGTTAGTCCTCCAGGGCTGGCGTTGAACAGCCAGCCTACACTTCCGCGGGGACCTCCAAATCGTGGACCGAGACCTCGCCGAGCAGGCGCTCGACCTGGTTGCGGTCGACGGTGCCGGCGCCGAAGTGCTGGGTCGACTCGGCGCCGCAGGCGACCCCGTAGGCGAGGCAGTCCTCGGCCGAGCGGCCCTCGTAGCGGGCGGCGACGTAGCCGGCGAGGAACGCGTCGCCGGAACCAACCGTCGAGACCGGCTCCAGCGGCTCGGTGCGAACCGCGAGCAGGCGCCGCTCGGCGCCCTCCCCCACCGCCGCGACGCAGCCGTCGGGCCGCGTGATCGCTGCCTCCGCGGCGCCGATCCGAGTCAGGGCGACGAGCCCGCGGGCGAGGTCGGAGACGTCGGCGAACTCCTGGCCCACCAGCTCCTCGGCCTCGCGCTCGTTGGGCGTCACCATCGAGGCGCCGGCGCGGATGCCTTCCAGCATCGCCTCCCCCTCGGCATCCAGGACGGCGACGACGCCGCGGCGGCGAAGGTCGTCGATCAGCCGCGCGTAGAGGTCGTCTCCGGCGCCGGGCGGCAGCGAGCCGGCGAGGACGCAGATCCTCGCCCCGCCGGCCAGGTAGGCGATCCGCTCGAAGAGGCGCTGCACCTCCTCGGGGCTGACCGCCGGGCCGCGCTCGTTGATCTCGGTCTGCTCGCCCGAGGTCGGGTCGATCACGGCGAGGTTGATCCGCGTCTCGGCCGCGATCGCGGTGAAGTCGCTGAGGACCGACTCCTCGCGCAGCTCTTCCAGCACGCGGGCGCCGGTCGGCCCGCCGGCGAACCCGGTCGCGATCACCGGCCGGCCCAGCAGGCCCAGCGCGCGCGCCACGTTGATGCCCTTGCCTCCCGCGACTGTGCGGCTCTCGACGGCGCGGTGCCGGCGCCCCAGGCGGAAGTTCGGGACCGCGACCGTTCGGTCGATCGCGGCATTGAGGGTCACGGTGAGGATCACTTGACCTTCACCCTCTCGGTCCTCCTCGTCGGCGTCTGCGAATCGGCAGCGCGAACAGCAACACGCCACAGATGACTATCACGAACGCCCCCGCGGCGACGGGGACCGAGTGGTCGCCGAGGAACGCCCGGGCGCGGTCGAAGGCGCTCGCCTCGGGCACCGCCCTGCCGGCCAGGAGCGCCACCGTGGCCGCCTCGCGGCCGTCGACGAGGACGGTGGCGCGACCGAGGCGGCGGCCGCGGGGGATCGGCCCTTCGACCTCGCTCGGGGCCCGCACCTGGACTTCGACCCTCTCCCCCTCGCGGACCCCGACGACGAGCGGTCGCGCGGCCCGCAGCGGCAGCCGGCCGCCGCTGAAGCGGATCGCGGGCCGGGCCATTTCCTGGCCGGCGCGCACGGGCTCGCGCCGGCGGTACTGGCGGAAGCCGTATTCGAGCAGCTCGAGGGCTCCTTCGTAGCGGGCTTCGTCGGTGGGCGCTCCGATCACGTCGGAGATCAGCTCGACTCCCTTCCGGCGCCCCGAGCCGACGAGGACGTAGAGCGCGCCCCAGGTGTGGCCGGTCTTGACCCCGGTGACCCAGGGGGCCAGCTCCAGCAGCTCGTTGATCGTCTTGATCCGGCGCCGCGGGCGGACGCTGCGCAGGACGGCTTCGCGCGAGTCCGCGATCCTGGCGAAGGCGGGGAGGCCGAGCAGGTGGCGGGTCAGCGTCGCCAGGTCGCGGGCGCTCGAGTAGTTGCCCTTCTGGTCGAGCCCGACCGGGTTCGCGAAGTGGGTGTCGCCGAGGCCCATCGCCGCCGCGTAGCGGTTCATCAGCCGGACGAAGCGCGGGACCGAGCCGGCGACGTCGATCGCGAGGGTGTGGGCGGCGTCGTTGCCGCTGCGCAGGACGAGGCCGTAGAGGAGGTCCCTGATGCTGATCCTCTGGCCGTCGCGCAGCCCCATCAGCGACTCGCCGTATTCGGCGTCGTAGGGCTGGGCGCGGACGATCCTGTCGAGCGGCGCGCGCTGCAGCGTCACCCATGCCGTCATCAGCTTCGTCGTGCTCGCGATCGGCAGCTTCCGGCGGCCGTCGTGGGCGACGATGACTTCGCCGGTGCGGGCGTCGGTCAGCGCCCACGAGCGAGCTTCGACCGGCGGCCCGGGGGTCGACGCCCGCCCCGGCCCGCCCCGGCCACTGCCGTCGACCTCCTTCTCCGATCGGCTCCCGCGCTGCCCCTTCGCCTGCTTCGGGGCTGCCTGCCCGGGTTCGCCGGCCCGGCCCGCGGAAGCCGCGCAGGCGAGCGCGCCGGCGAGCAGCAGGGCCGCGAGCAGCGCGGCGCCTGCCGACCCCGCCCGCCTCATCGCAGCTTCAGGACTTCGCCGGCGATCAGGATCTGGGGATCGACTTCGGGGTTGAGGGCGAGGATTTCGGCGACGGGCACGCCGGTCCTGCGGGCGATCGAGATCAGGGTGTCCCCGGTCTGGACTTCGTAGGTTTTGGCCTTGGTCCGGTGGCGCTTGGGCTGCTGCTTCGTCGTCCGGTTGGCGCCGCTCTTGCCGCCGCTCGACGATTCGTCCTTGATCCCGTTGGAGACGACGACCACGACCGCGACCACCGCCGCGACGAGGGCGAGGGCCGCGAGGACGCGGGCGACGACGCTGTTTCGCTTCTTCATCGGCTCAGCTGCGGAATGGGGTGCGAGGCGATGATCGTAGTGGCGGTCGCCGTCGTCAGGCGGTCGATGTCTGCCAGACGGCGGCCCGCAGCCGCTCGGCGGCCACCGCCGGGTCCGGATCCGCGGCGATCCCCCTCGAGGCGGCGACGATCGCCGCGGCCGGCCCGGGTCCGAAGGCCGGGCCGAGCATCTCGGGGCGGCCGCCCTGGGCCCCGACGCCGGGGATGAGGAAGATCGCCCGCGGCATCAGCTCGCGCAGGCGGCCGATGTGCTCGGGCTCTGTGGCACCGACCACCGCGCCCATCCCGCTCAGTCCCGAGCTCCCGAGCAGCCGCGCCGAGAAGCCGTCGACGATCGCCGCGAGATGCTCGTGCAGGGGAACGCCCGACGCGGGCAGGTCCTCGACGTCGGAGGCGCCGGGGTTGCTCGTACGCACGAGCGCGAAGACGCCGGCGCCGGCGGCCTCGGCGCCGGCGACCAGGGGCTCCAGCGCGTCGAGCCCCAGCAGCGGGTTGGCGGTGAAGGCGTCTGCTCCGAGCCCCCGGACCGGTCCCCAGGGCGTCGCCGTCTCCCCGACCAGGGCCTGGGCGTACGCGGCGGCGGTGACCGGGACGTCCCCGCGCTTGCCGTCGGCGATCACGAGCAGCCCCGCCTCGCGGGCCGCGGCGCAGACGGCGGCCAGAGCGGCCCAGCCGGGGGCGCCGAGGCGCTCGAAGCAGGCGAGCTGGGGCTTGACCGCGACGCAGGCCGGGCCGGCGTCCTCGATCAGGCGCCGGCAGTGGTCGGCGACCGCCGCGCCGGCTCGCTCGGCGGGATCGGAGGCGACGTCGACCTTCCCCGCCGCCAGCGCGGCGGGGTCGGGATCGAGGCCGAGGCAGATCTGGCTGCGGCGCTCGCCGACGAGCGCCGCCAGCCGATCCGCAAAGACCTCGGGAATCAGCCCTTGACTTTGCTCTTCAGCGCCGACCCGGCGGAGAAGCGCGGAACCTTGCCGCCCGGGATCGTGATGCGCTCTCCGGTCCGGGGGTTGACGCCCTGCCGGGGACCGCGCTCGGCGACGTGGAATTTGCCGAAGCCGGTGAAGCTGACCTCGTCGCCGGCGGAAAGCGCGGCGGTGATGGCGTCGAGCACGGCGTCGACGGCGTCGCCGGCGGCCTTCTTGCTGCCGAGCCGCTCGTCGCTAGCCAGTTGGTCCAGAAACTCAGCCTTGGTCACGTCGGGATTCCTCCTCAGGGGTTGAAGTCGCGCGGAATCTAACAGCGAGCACGGCGTCATCCCCGAAACTCTTGTGATTATCGTTACGAACCGCTGACCGCCAGCTCGCCGATCAGGAGCGGCGGCGTGCACACCGAGCCTCCGAACGGGACCCAGCGGGCCTCCGATCCGGCCGCGCTGACCGCGCCCAGCAACGCCACCAGGTCGCCGGCGATGGTGAACTCGCGCAGGGGCTCGGCGAGCGCCCCGTCCCGTATCGCCCGCCCCGAGGCGCCGACCGAGAAGATGCCGGTGACGGGGTTCACCCCGGAGTGGAGCCCGGCGACGTCGGTCACGTAGACGCCGTCGCCTGCCGCCGCCACGAGGCCCTCGAAGGCGAGCTCGCCGGGGGCGACGATCAGGTTCGAGGGGGACACCGAGGGCAGCGAGCGGTAGCCGGCGCGCGCCGCCGAGCCGGTCGACGCCGCGCCGCCGCGGTTGGCGGTGTAGGTGTCGTAGAGGAAGGCGAGCAGCCGGCCGTCTTCGACCAGCGAGGTGCGCCGCCGCGGCACCCCCTCGCCGTCGAACGGCGCCGAGGCGGCACCCGCGGGCTCGCGGCCGTCGTCGTGGAGGACGAAGGCTGCGCTCGCCAGCTGCTCCCCGAGCCGGTCGGCGAACGGCGAGCGGCCCCGCTGCACGGCCGAGGCGCCGAGACCGCCGCCGACCAGCGCCGCGAAGCTGGCGGCGACCGTGGGGTCGAGGACGACGGGGCAGGCGCGCGACGGGGGCTTGGAGGCGCCGATCATGGTCAGCGCGCGCTCCGCCCCCTCCCTCCCGATCGCCTCGGCGTCGAGGTCGTCGGGCCCGCGGCCGAGCCCGAACCCCAGGCCCGTCTCGCGGCCCCCATCCCCCTCCGCGAGGGCCTGCAGGTAGGCGAAGCAGCTGGAGCTCTCGTACTCGCCCGCGACCCCGGTCGAGGAGGCGATCGCGACCCGCTCGGCGGAGTCGGCGTAGACCGCCTGCTCGACCCCGGCGACGCGGGGGTCGGCCGCGAGGGCGGCGCGCTCCACCGCGAGCGCCAGCTCAGCGACACGGTCGGCGGTCGCCGTCGCCAGGCGAGGGTCGCTGAGGCCGGCGATCGCCTCGAACTCGACCGGCCCGGGCGGCGCCGCGAACTCGTCCTCGTCGGCCACCTCGGCCGCGGCCGCGGCGCGGGCCGCGATCGCCGCGACCCCGTCCTCGCCGAGGTCGGTCCCGTACGCGTAGCCGACCCGGTGGCCGATCCAGGCGCGGACCCCGACCCCGGCCTGGGTCGCGGCGCTCAGGCTCTCGACCTCACCGCCGTGCACCCTGACCTCACGGCCGCTGTCGCGCGAGACGTAGGCCTCGGCCTCGCCGGCGCCGGCCGCGAGCGCGGCCTCCACGACCCGGTGGGCGATAGCGCTGAGCCCGTCGCCGGCGCCGGTCGCGCTCATGCTCCGCTTCGCTCCCCCGCGACAGGGCCAGAGGTCGGCGTCAGGTCACGCCGCGTCACAGCTCGGTCCCGCCGACGGTCATCTTCTCGACCCGGACGTGTCCCTGGCCGGTCCCGACCGGGACCCGCTGGCCGCCCTTGCCGCAGATCCCGGTCTTCATGAAGAAGTCCGCGCCGACCGCGTCGATCGCGCGCAGGGCCTCGAGGCAGTTGCCGATCAGCGTCGCGCCGCGGCAGGGGCGGGTCACCTCGCCGTCCTCGATCAGGTACCCCTCGGAGACGCCGAAGACGAAATCGCCGGTCGCCGGGTCGACCTGGCCGCCGCCGAAGGAGACGGCGTAGAAGCCCCGCCGCACGTCGGCGATCATCTGCTCCGGGGTGAGATCGGAGCCGGGCGCGATGTAGGTGTTGGTCATGCGCGGGATCGGCAGGTGGCGGAAGCTCTCCCGGCGGCCGTTGCCAGTCGACGCGACGCCGTCTCGCTCGGCGGTGAGATGGTCGTAGAGGTAGGCGACGAGGCGGCCGTCCTCGATCACCTGCGTCTTCTGCGTCGGCACCCCCTCGTCGTCGATCGCGTCGCTCCCCCACTCGTTGGGCAGTCGGCCGTCGTCGAAGGCGTTCAGCAGCGGCTGGGCGACCTGCTCGCCGAGCTTCCCGGCGTAGACGCTGGCGCCCTTCTGGACGTGATCCGCCTCCAGCCCGTGGCCGGTCATCTCGTGGAAGAGGACGCCACCGAAGCCGCCGCCGACGACCACCGGCATCGAGCCCGAGGGGGCCGGGCCGGCCTCGAGCAGCGTCAGCGCCTTGTCGGCGGCCTGCTCGGCGATTCGGGCCGGGTCGTCGACCAGCAGCTCGAAGCCCCGGTGGGCGCCCAGCGTCTCCGCCCCGGTCTCGACGCTGCCGTCGCGGCGCGCCACCGCCTGCGCCCCGATCCGGGTGCGGGTGCGGTCGTCGCTCGCCAGCAGGCCGTCGGAGTTCGCCACGGTGACCTCGCGGCGCGCCTCGGCGTAGGAGGCGGTGAACTGGGCCACCTCCGCGCCGCGGCCGCGGCCGCGCTCGTCCAGCTCGCGGAGGAGGTCGGCCTTGCGCGGGGCCGGCACGTCCTCGGGCCGGGTCGCGATCGGCAGCGGCTCGGTCTCCAGCGCCTTCAGCGCCCGCGGCTCGCGGCGCTCTCCCCGCAGCGCGGCGGCGGCTTCGTCCGCGGCGCGCTCAAGGTCGGCGGGGTCGAGACCGTCGACGTGGGCGAAGTAGGTGGTGTTGCCGTCGACGACGCGGACGCCGGCGCCCTCCTCGGCCCCCGACTGGACCGACTCGATCCGCGACTCGTCGATCGCCATCGAGGCGCCCCGGCGTCGTTCGGCGAAGACCTCGGCGAAGTGGCCGCCGTTGGCGAGCGCCCGGGCGAGCACGCGCTCGGCGACGGCGGGGTCGAGCAGCCCCCGCGCCCCTCCTCCCGCGCTCACGGCTTCCCCCGGCGGGGCGCCGGCCGTCGCCCCGCGAGCTCGATCAGGCGCCCCGCGGCCGTGAACAGCTCGGCGCCGGCGTCCGAGTCGTGCGCGTGGTCGGCGCTGCGGCCGGCGGCGTAGTAGAGGCGGGCGAACGGCTTGCGGGCGATCCGGCGGCGGCGGACGTAGGCGGCGGCCTCGTCGGCATAGCCGGAGACGCGATCGAGCAGGATCCGATGCGGCTTGGGAGGCGTCACGAGAGCGCTCCCCGGGCCAGGTCGCGCAGCGTGGCCCGCATGTCGAAGAAGAGGAGCGAGGCGAGGGCGAAGCGGTCGGCGACCGCGACGGCGGCCAGCCCGTGGGCGCGGAGGGCGAAGACCTCGCCCTGCTCGGAGGCGATATGGACCTGCTCGACCGGCTCTTCGCCGGCCGCGTCCGCGATCTCGAAGAGCTTCGCCCCGTCCTCGCGCCAGCGCTCCGGGTCGCCGGAGGCAGCGAGCACCGTGCCGTCGCCGGCGAGGATCGCCGCGCCGCGGAGGTCGGGCGACATCTCGGTCAGGAAGGCCAGTGCAGCCTCGGCGGCGTCGCCCGGGGCGAGCGTCGTGGCGGCGTCGTCGGGCACGTCGGTGAAAATACATGGCGATGACCCTCGCCCGGGCCTCCTGGATCACAGTCGTCGCCGTCTGCGCGATCGCCGCGATCCTGTTCGCGGTCAGCGGCTACACCGGCTACACGCTGACCCTGATCGCCGTCGGGCTCGCGGCCGCCGTCAACCTGCTGCCGCCGCCCTGACCTCAGCCCGCCCTGAACGGGCCCCCGCCTTCGCTGGAGCGAAACGAGGTCTCGGGCTCGACGTGGATCAGGACCTCCGACCGGGGGATCTCGGCTTCGATCTCGTCCCGCATCAGGTGCGCCAGCTCGTGGGCGCGCTCGAGGCTGGTGCCACGCCGGTACTGGACGTGGAAGTCGATGTGCCGCCGGTTGCCGGCGCGGCGGGCGCGCAGCTTGTGGTAGCCGGCGACCTCGGGCGTGCGGGCGGCGGCGATCGCCGCCTCGATCTGGTCGAGCTCCTCGGTGGGAAGCGCTTCGTCGACCAGGATCCCGGTCGAGCGGCGCAGGAGCCGGAAGCCGGCCCAGACGATCGCGACGGCGACGACGAGCGCGGTGATCGGGTCGAACGCGGCGTCCCCGGTGACTTCGACCAGGAGCAGGCCGAAGAGGACGCCGAGGGACGTCATCGCGTCGGTTCGAAGGTGCGCCGCATCGCCCTCGAGCGCCTGCGATTCGCTGGTCCGAGCCTGGCGCGAGAGGATCCTCGAGACGGTCAGGTCGGCGAGCACCGAGAAGGCCATCACGGCGATCCCCAGCCCCACCCGCTGGACCTCGGCGCCGTTGACGAGCTGGCGGGTCGCCTCGTAGACGATCACCGCCGCGCCGACGAGGATCAGCATCCCCTCGATCGCGGCCGCCAGGTTTTCGACCTTCTCGTGGCCGTAGGGATGCTCGGCGTCGGCCGGCTCGTCGGCGGCCCGGACCGAGAGGTAGGCGATGACCGAGGCGACGAGGTCGATCAGCGAGTGGACCGCCTCGGTGATGATCGCGATCGAGCCGGTTATCGCCCCGACGACGATCTTGAGCAGGATCAGGACCGCGTTGGAGGCGATCGAGAGCGCTGCGGCGCCCTGCTTGGTGCGGATCACGACCCGTCCCCGGCGCCGGCGGTCAGCCCGAGGTGGGCGGCGAGGGCGCGCGCCGCGCGGCCGCGATGGCTGATCGCGTTCTTCTCCGCGGGCTCGAGCTCCGCCATCGTCCGCCCGTCGCCGGCGGGGAGGTCGTCCGGGACGAATATCGGGTCGTAGCCGAAGCCCCCGCTCCCCCGCCGCTCGCGCAGGAGGCGGCCCTCGCAGCGCCCTTCGAAGACGCGCTCGCTGCCGTCGGCCTCGACCAGGGCCAGCGCGCACACGTACGCCGCGCGGCGCCCGCCACCCGCGGCGTCGACCTCGCGCAGCAGCTTGTCGAGGTTGGCGTCGTCGTCGGCGCCCTCGCCCGCGTAGCGGGCGGAGTAGATCCCCGGCGCGCCCCCCAGGTCCTCCGCCTCGATCCCCGAGTCGTCGGCCGCGACCGCCTCGTCGCCCCCCAAGGCGGCCCGCACGGCGCGCGCCTTGATCAGGGCGTTGGCGGCGAAGCTGTCGCCGTCCTCGGGGGGCATCGCGATTCCCTGCGGCAGCGGCCTCAGCGCCAGCCCGGGCAGCAGCGCCGCCATCTCGGCGAGCTTGTGGCGGTTGCCGGTGGCGAGGATGAGCTGGCGTGCCGGCATCGATCGCTCAAACGCTGGCGCCCCGAGGACTCACAGGGCCCGCTCCTGCACCTCCCGCAGGCGCCCGATCCCGCCCTCGGCGAGGGCCAGCAGCTCGTCCAGCGAGGCCCGCGAGAGCGGCGTCTGCTCGGCAGTCGCCTGCACCTCGACCAGCCCCCCCTCGCCGGTCATCACCACGTTGGCGTCGACCTCAGCCCGGGAGTCCTCGGCGTAGTCGAGGTCGCAGAGGGCGCGGCCGTCGACGATGCCGGCGCTGACCGCGGCGATCGAGCCGCTCAGCGGCATCGCCTCGATCAGCTTGCGGTCGAGCAGGCCCTGGAAGGCCTGCCGCAGCGCCACGTAGCCGCCCGTGATAGATGCGCAGCGGGTGCCGCCGTCGGCCTGCAGCACGTCGCAGTCGACGTAGACACTGCGTTCGCCGAGCGCCTCGAAGTCGACGACGACCCGCAGCGAGCGGCCGATCAGACGCTGGATCTCCACCCCGCGCCCGTCCTGCCGCCCCTTGACGATGTCGCGCGGCTTGCGGTCGCCGGTCGAGGCCGGCAGCATCGCGTACTCGGCGGTGACCCACCCCTTGCCGCGGCCCGTCATCCAGCGCGGCACGGTCTCGCTCACCGAGGCGGTGCAGATCACCCGCGTTTTCCCCACCGAGATCAGGCACGAGCCGTCGGCGCTTTCGACGAACCCCGGGTCGATGGTCACCGGCCTGATGTCGGCGGGGGCGCGGTCGTAGCTGCGGGAGGCGGGCATGGGGCCCCCGAGTCTTTCACGCGGGGGCCCGCCGCCTATTTGAAGGCGACCTTGTCGACGGCCTCCTTGATCTTGTTGACGATCACGTCGGCCAGCTCGGTCCCCTGCTTGCCGTTGAACCCTTTCATCGCTGCGACCATCCCCACCATCAGCAGCG